>JAAXUL010000218.1 GCA_013336035.1 Chloroflexales bacterium | reverse complement strand
GGCTTTACCTCGCCTCGATCCGCCTCCTCGGCCGCCGTCTCGCCAAAGCCTCGTGAACGAGTATGCCCTTACCGTTGGAATATTGGAGAGCTTCTTACGGGTTTAGAATTGCTGATCGCGAAGCTATCAGCAATGATTTTAGGTTTTTAACGGATGATGAAAACCTTGAGAGCGATGAGGAAGAGGAGCTTGTTGATACCGCAGTTGCTCCCGCTAACAGCGACGATGGTGATGAGGAGGAGCCTGGCACCACAGTCGCTCTCGCCAACAACGATGATGGTGAGCAGGAGCCTGGCGCCATAGTTGCTCTCTCCAATGGTGATGAGGAGGAGGAAGCCATTGTTGCTCCCTCCGACGACCGGCCGGACCTGGTGGCCGACCTGCTCTCCTACTGCCTGGGTGTGGCTTTCGGGCGCTGGGACGTTCGCTACGCCACCGGCGAGTTTCCTATGCCCGATCTGCCCGACCCCTTCACGCCGCTGCCCGCCTACTCGCCGGGCATGCTGCGGCCTGAGGAGCGGCCACGCTACCCCTACCGGCACCTCTGGTACAGCGAAGGGATCATCGCCGACGACGAGTCTCATTCCGCTGATGTTGTCGCCTCGCTGCGTGCAGTGCTCGACGCCATCTTCGAGGACCGGGCGGATGTGATCGAGCGTGAACTATGTGAGGCCCTTGATGATCGGCCCTTAGAGAAACGAAGGCAGCCATATACGCTGCGCGACTACCTCCGCCGCTCCAGCGGTGGCGGTTTCTGGCAGCACCACCTCCAGCGCTACTCAAAGAGCCGGCGCAAGGCGCCGATCTACTGGCTCCTCCAGTCGCCGAAGCGCCACTACGGCCTCTGGCTCTACTACCCGGCTCTCACGGCGGACACGTTGCCCATGGCTCTGAACAGCTACGTCGAGCCGAAGCTGCGTCGCGAGCTCGACCGCTTGAGCGAGCTGCGAGGTGAGCAGCAGGCCGCTTCAGGCGCCGAGCGACGTCGCCTCGACCGCGAGGTGGAGCGCCAGGAGGAATTGCTCAACGACATCCAGACATTTCGCGACTGTCTGGAGCGAGTCGTGCGGCGCAGCCTCGTCCCAGACCACAACGACGGCGTGCTGCTCACCATCGCGCCCCTATGGGAGCTGGTTCCCTGGTCCGAGGCACGGAAAACCTGGGAGGAGTTGCAGGCCGGCAAGTACGAGTGGTCAAGTATCAGCCGGCAGCTGCGCGGCGAGTACGTGCCCCCAGCCCAGATCTTTGCGACAGACTGGGACGCCATCGAGCTCGATCTGCCCGAAGAAACGCCGGTGCAGGGGGCAGACAACGCGGACCAGGGTCAGAGGCAAGAGCAGAGGCCGTGGCTTGGGTGGCTGCGAATGCGCGGAATCGGGCCAGCCGACGAGCTCGAGCTTACCCTTGACGAGCGAATCAACATCTTTACAGGCGACAACGGCCTCGGTAAGACCTTCGTGCTCGACGCGGCCTGGCTGGCCCTCACGGGGACACAGCCGCCAGCAGCGCTGACGCCGTCGTTGCAGTCCCTGTTCACGACGCGCTCTGAAATTGCCTTCGAGATTGTGGCGTCCGACCGACGCCTCCTCGACCCCGACAAGTATGTGTTCGAGGATGGGCGCTGGCAGTTGTCGTCGCAGCTGGCCTCGCAGAAGCGCGCCGAGGGGGGTGAGGTCAAAGAGCAGCAGGCGAGCTACACTCCCGATCTCTTCGCGGGTGCGGGGGGTGGCACAGGCGGCATGGCGCACAACGCCGCGCAAGACGATCATTCCGGCGGCCTACACTCCGTCGATAATCGTCCCGGGCTCGTGCTCTACGCCCACGTCGACGGTGGCTTCTCAGTGTGGGACCGGCTCAAGCAAGAGCGCCTGCTGAAGGCCGGGCTTCCGCCGGCCCTTCAGCTGACTCAGGACGAGCTCTGGCGGGGCAAGAGCCTGGGCAGCCTGCCCCTATGCCGGGGGCTCTTTGTCGACCTGACTGACTGGACCCAGGCGGCGCATCTACGGGCCGATCGGGCTGCGGCCGGCTTGCCGGATCTGGAGGGCGAGGCGGCGTGGCAGGCGACGCTGTTTGACAGCATGAACAGCATCCTGGCACAGCTCACCCCCGGCGATGGGGGGGAGCCGGGCCTGGCCCTCGGGTCGCCGATGCGGCTCAACACCATTGACGCGACCCTGTACCCGACGGTCGCGATGGGTTACGGTCAAGTGCCGATTGTTCACGCCTCGGCAGCGGTGAAGCGCGTGTTGAGCCTGGTGTACGCCCTGTTGTGGGCCTGGGACGAGCATCAGCGGGAAGCCGTGGAGCGAGGCCTCGAGTCAGGCAAGCAAATCGTGCTGCTGATCGACGAGGTCGAGCTGCACCTCCACCCGAAATGGCAGCGCCTGGTCTTCGCGATGCTGCGCACAGCCATCAGCCAGCTTGGCGACGAGGTAAATGCTCAGCTCCTCGTCACCACCCACGCGCCCCTGGTGCTGGCCTCGCTGGAGCCGCACTTCGAGGAGGAACGGGACCAGCTCTTCGACTTCGAGTGGGATGACGACAGGGTGGCTCTGCACCCTATCCGCTGGGCAAAATATGGTGATACCTCAAGCTGGCTTAGGTCACCCATCTTTGGCTTGAAATCCACCCGCTCGATCAGTGCTGAGGCAGCCATTGATGCCGCAGAGGCGTTGTTAGCCAGTCCAAAAGATACGAACATAGCCACGTTAGAGGCTGTTCATCAGCAGTTACAAGCCAACATCCCTGACGAGGACGTGTATTGGGATACGTGGTTCCCATTTTATCAGATGCAATTGCATATTCTTGGCAAGTCAATGGATGACAACGATGCAGCACTTCCCCCGCCCGAAAAAGCCTGACTACTTCGACAGGGAAATTTACAGCCCCGGTATACAGTATATTCAAAGCTATCCCACGGCGACAGAATTTCGCCCGTTATGGAGTAGGGTAAAGAAATGTGCCGAGGATTTGCGGAAAGAGTTTCAATCGCTCTGTGCCTACTCAGTAATCTTCTGTGACGACGGTCACGTCGATCACTTTATCAGTCAGCAAGAGTGCTGCCGGAGCAACCACAAGGAGTTGATATATTCCTGGGAAAATTATCGCTATGCCAGCCCAATAGTTAACCAGAATAAGAGCCGTAAGCCGAGTACGCTCATCCTGGATCCGCTCGATGTAAGAGACGGATGGTTTGAGGTTGATTTGCCTTCGACACTCCTGGTGGCGACGACGCAACTCCCTGTGGAATTGATTGAAAAAGCCAGATATACACTCAAAGAGTTACACTTGAACGATGGAAAAATCTTTGACCGTAGAAGAAGTCTATTTAATCGCTTCGTGAAAGGAGACTTTGCGCTGGGGTATGTAGCTTGCATCTGCCCTATTATGGAACGTGCCATCCGCAACCGTCTACATAGCATTGCATTTGATCCTACTATTGCAAGTTGCCTGCGCTTTGAGCAGGGCGTGGCCACGATGGGCGAGCTCGAGCAATATGCATCCCATATCCACGAGCAGGTCATGCTCCAGTTTTATCAATAATGCTCCTTTTGCATTCTGCACCTGTACAGCTTCATTGCTCCACAAGGCCCTGTCAGGCGATGTCGAGCTGTGGAGCTATGGCGCGCAATAGGGTGTCGTCGGCTCGACCTAGCATATATCTGCCTGAGATCGTGCATAATTGGGATGGTCCGATATCGAACTCCCCGTGCGCGGCCTCCCCTCTTCCGCTTGGGGAGAGGGGGCCGGGGGGTGAAGGCCACGTCCGATTGTCACGTCGAACTGGCCCTTCTGAAACCTCGTGTCAGGGGAGCACATGGGACACGTCGCCAGCCATCTTCAGCGGCTGATCGCCCGCCAGCTTGACGAGAGCCGCCTGGTGCTCTGGTTCGACCCGGAAGGTCACTACACCGAGTTCCTGAGCACCCTCCAGCTCGCCAACACGCCGATCATGCGCTACGACGGCAGTTTCCTCGCTCTACGCCACGCGATCGACCCGCTGCTCGCCGGTGACGCTCCGCCACGCCTGCTCGTCTACGTGCCGCTCGCCGAGGAGGCGACCGAGAACGCGCTGGTCGAGCTCACGGCAATTGCGGCGGTGCTCAAGCCGGGCCAGAGCCCGGTCCAGCGCAATACGAAGCTCGCCCTGGTCGCGCGCCACGCCCTGCGCGATGTGATCGGCGCCGACAAGGCGGCCGAGCTCGAGCGCCAGGTTGAGGCCGGCAGGCTCAGCCTGGCTGACCTGGAGCTGATCGGCGAGGCCGACGGAGGCTCGGCCGTAATCAAGAGCATCTTCGCCACCAGCGTCGCCTCAGACGTGGCCCTGGCCTTTCTGAGCGGCGAGCGCTTCGATCGCCAGCTTGCCGCCCGCAACGCCCTCGACGAGCTCGCCCAGCTCTTCGCCCGCGCCTTCGCGCTCACCGCCCCGAGCGCGAGCGACCCCGTCGCATTGCGGGCCGCCCTGGCGCAGCAGGCCCTCACTGTCGAGTTTCTCGCCGGCCTCGACCGCGTACCCCCTGAGCTGGTGACAATCCCCCTTCCCGCTGACCCTGACCAGCTGCAGGCTTGCGTTGACCTGGCGCGCACGTGGCGTATGCGCCGGGACCTCCAGGGCAGCTATATTGCCCACGCTGAGCGCGTCGAGCAGACCCTGGATCTCGCCCGAGTCGCATTCTCCCTTGATGAAATTCGGGCGACTGAGACCTTCGTGTGTGTTGAGGCAACCCTGCAGGCTGCCGTCGAGCAGGCGCTACGCGACCACCTCGACCCTGAGCTCCTGATCCTGGCTCAGGAGCGTCTGCGTGGCTTCTGGGCCGAGCAGCGGCCCGCCCTAGGGGCGCGCTGGGCCCTCGTCGTCACGGCGGGCCTGCTCCTTGCTGAGGCGGCCCGCATTGAGCGCGAGCTAAAGGGCGCCCCCAGTGTAGCGGCTCAGCTGCTGCGCCGCTACACTGGGGGCGAGCAGCCCTGGTGCCTGCTCGACACGCACCAGCGCAATCTGGAGCGCCGCTGGCACACCTTCGAGCTTGGCAACCTTACTGCCTACCAGACGCTCGAGGGGCTAGTGACCCGCGCTCGCCAGCGTTTCATGGATGTCGGCGATGCCCTGGCCAGCGCCTTCGTGCGCGCGCTCGCCGATGCGCGCTTTGCCATCCCCGACGTCCCGCGCCAGCGTGACATCTTCGCAAGCGTGGTGCGCAGGGCAATGCAGGCCGAAAAGACGGCCTACGTCCTGGTCGACGCCCTGCGCTACGAGATGGCCCGCGAGCTGTGCCTAGGCCTCGACAAGGACTATCCGGGGACGATTGAGCCCGCCATCGGTACCGTGCCGGGCATCACCGAGATTGGCATGGCCGCGTTGATGCCGGGCGCCGAGGGCCAGGTGGCGGTGGTGCCGGCCGGCCCGGGCAAGGTGGGGCTGCAGATCGGCGAGACGCTGCTGCACGACCGCGAGAGCCGAATGCGCTGGCTGGGCGCCCAGGCTGGCGCACCCGTCGCCATTACGACGCTCGAGGCGGTGCTGGAGAAGCCGCGCAAGGCCGACCTGCAGCGCCAGCTCGACGAGGCCACGCTGGTCGTCGTCACCTCGCAGGAGATCGACAAGCTAGCCGAGGGCGACAACATCCGGCTCGCCCGCAAGGCTATGGACGACACGCTCGCCGACCTCTCCCAACTCATCCGCCGGCTGACCGAGGTCGGCTGCAAGACAATCGTCATTACCGCCGACCACGGCTACCTGTTCGGCGACGCGCTCGACAGCGACATGAAGATTGACCCGCCCACCAGCCAGCGGGCCGCGGTCGACCTCCATCGACGGGTCTGGATCGGGCGCGGGGGCGCCGCCGACGAGGGCTACCTGCGGACGAGCCTTGCCCAGTTCGGGCTCTCCAACGACCTCGACATCGCGGTGCCGTGGGGCTTTGGCGCGTTCAAGGTGTCGGGCGGGGCGCGGGCGTACTTCCACGGCGGGATGTCCCCACAGGAGCTGATCACGCCTATCCTGGTCGCTCGGCCCGCGGTGACGGGCCAGGCTACCCCGCTCAGCGCGATCTCCTGGGAGCTGACGACGGGCTCGCGGAAGATCACCACGCTCTTCTTCTCGATGCAGATCAAGGGGCGCTCGGCCGGACTGTTTGCGCTCGACCCCCTGCGGGTACGGGTCGAGATCCACTCCCGCGGCGAGGTGATCTCTGAGCTGGCCGCCGCCACCTACGGGCTGGTCGACGGCGCCGGCGAGGTCGAGCTCCTCCCGTCAGCCGAGGACCCCCAGCGGATCGAGCCGAACACGGTGACCCTCTCGCTCACAGGTAAGCCAGGCAAGACAGTAAGCGTCCACCTGGTCGACGCCGCCACGGGTCGCGAGCTCGGCCGCATCGACAAGCTTGAGGCCGCGATACTCGCCTTCTAGCCGGCGTCATGCCGCGAGGATGTCAGTATGACCACTCTTGATGAGAAGGCCGCCTCCGTGTTTGCAGGCCGCGTCGTGCGCAAGGACCTGGTCCGCAAGGTCAAGGTCGGTGCCAACGTGCCAGTCTTCGTGCTTGAGTACCTCCTCGGCAAGTACTGCGCGACTGACGACCAGGCGGCGATCGACATCGGCCTGCGTGTGGTCAACGCGACCCTCGCCGACAACTTCGTACGCCCTGACGAGGCGAACAAGGCCCAGTCCAAGGTGCGCGAGAAGGGCCGGCACACCTTCATCGACAAGGTGCGCGTACGCTACACGGCCGAGGACGACAAGTACTGGGCGGAGCTGACCAACTTCGGCAACCGCCACATCCACGTCCCCGAGCGCTACATCCGCGACTATGACCGCCTGCTGATGGGTGGCATCTGGGCCCAGATCGACCTCCAGCACCAGTACGACGAGGAGCAGAAGGGCAAGCGCAGCCCATTCTGGATCCAGGAGATCAAGCCGATCCAGATTGCCTCGTTCGACCTTGACGAGTACCGCGAGGCCCGGCGGCAGTTCTCCTCAGATGAGTGGATCGATCTGCTGGTGCGCAGCATTGGCCTCGAGCCCTCGCACTTCGACCGCCGCCTGAAACTGCATTTCCTCATACGGCTCATCCCTCTGTGTGAGCAGAACTACAACCTGGTCGAGCTCGGCCCCCGCGGCACCGGCAAGTCGTACGGCTTCCAGGAGCTGAGCCCCTACACCATCCTGCTCACGGGCCCCACTACCGTCGCCAACCTCTTCTACAACATGGCCACGGGTAAGATGGGCTTGGTGGGTCTCTGGGACTCCATCGCCTTCGACGAGGTCGCCGACCTGCAGAAGATGCCGAAGGAGGTTGTCACCACGCTGAAGACGTACTGTGAGTCGGGCACCTTCGCGCGTGGCAAGGACTCCCTTTCCGGCACCGCCTCGATCGCGATGTTTGGCAACACCAACCAGCCGGTGGAGGTGCTGGTGCGCTCATCGCACCTCTTTGCGCCCATGCCCGACGTCATCCGTGAGGACATGGCCTTCCTCGACCGCATCCACTTCTACATTCCGGGGTGGGAGGTGCCGAAGATGCGGGTCGAGTACTTCACCAACGGCTATGGCTTCATCATCGACTACCTCGCCGAGGCGCTTCACGACCTGCGCCGGCACAACTTCACCGAGGTCATTGACCGCCACTTCGCACTCGGGGCGCACCTAAACGCCCGTGACGTGAAGGCGGTGCGCAAGACTGTTGCCGGCCTCGTAAAGCTGGTCTACCCCGACGGTGTGGTGACCAAGGACGAACTCGCCGAGCTGGTCGAGCTGGCCGTGGAGGGCCGCCGGCGCGTAAAAGAACAGCTCAAAAAGATGGGCTCCTTCGAATACCACCAGACCTCATTTTCGTACATCGACAACGAGACACGCGAGGAGCGCTTCGTGGGCGTACCGGAGGAGGGTGGGCGGAATCTCATCGCCATCGACCCGCTGGCCCCTGGCTCCGTCTACACGGCCTCGGTAGACGACCAGGGCAAGGTCGGGCTCTACCGGCTGGAGGTCGGAATGGCGGCCGGCACCGGCAAACTGCGCATTACGGGCGGCATTGATGGAGCGATGAAGGAGTCGTTGCAGCGAGCCTTCGCCTACATTCAGGGCAACAAGGTCGCCATGGGTATCGCGCAGGCCCTCGACACCACTGACTTCCACGTCGAGGCAATCGACCTGCTCGTCAACCATGTGGAGTGCGAGGCGGGGATTGCATTGGTGGTGGCGATCCACTCGGCGATTAAGCGGCAGCCGGCCCTGCCGGGGATGCTGGTTATGGGCGACCTGAGCATCCAGGGCAACATCAAGGCGCTCCGCTCGCTCGCCGAGCCGCTGCAGATTGGCATGGAGAACGGTGCCCGGCGTACCCTCATCCCCACCCCCAACAAGCGGAACTTCATGGACGTCTCGGCCGAGATCGTCGAGCGTGTTGACCCTATCTTCTACAGCGACCCCCTGACGGCCGCAATGAAAGCGCTCGGGCTGTCATAGTTGGCTGCTGGTAAGGTGCTCAGTTAAACCAATATGACTTTCGGCGTTATCCGTCGTTCTTTGGTGGATCGAGATCTGCCAATGAAAATCCGGCGCACCGAACGACCTCTGCCATTTTCGTTGCCGGTAACGTGTCTTCTCGGAAACGTCGGGAGGTAAAACCCTCTTTTCATTGCCGGTAATGTGTTGATTTACCTCCTCCTTCATGCTATTCTTTCGTTGCCGGTAACGTGCCGTCGCCATTCGTCGACGGCCCAAGTTAGTATTACAGGGACTTGTCAACGAAGGAGCGCCCATGGAAGCTATTGTTGACCGCTACCTGGCAACCCTCCGCGAACCAGCGTCTCAGCGCGCCGCCCGCGCTGACCTGACGACCTTCGCACGTTGGTGGGAGCAGGAGCGGGGCCGAGTCTTCGACCCGACACAACTCCTCGCAAAGGACATCACTGCCTGGGTACGCCACCGCCAGGATGTCGAGGAGCGCAAGCCATCGACGATTAACCGCGGACTCTCAACGCTACGTCGCTTTGGTGACTGGCTCGTGGCCGAGCATCTGTTGAGCGAGAGCCCTGCAAAGGGCGTCCGTGACCTCCCGCTTGAGGAACACAGCCCACGCTCGCTCCCCGACGATGCGGTAGACGCCGTGCTGCGCGCAGTGCAGGGCGAGGAAGAGAAGGCCCTCCGATTGAGAGACGGGGCCTTACTGGCACTGCTCGCCTATGCCGGCCTGCGCTCCCAGGAGGCATGCGATGTGCAGTTGCGCGATCTTGACCTGGATGGCAGCAGCGTGGTTGTGCGGCGCGGCAAGGGTCGTAAGGCTCGGCGCGTGCCTCTGCACAGCGACGCGGTGGCGCTGCTTCGCCGCTATCTCCATGAGGTACGTTGCCCCAGCGGTATGCCAGCTACCGGCACTGATGTGGAGCGAGAGCCGCTTCTGATGGCCCAGGATAGGACGAAGGACGGGCATCCGATGGTGCCCGGCATGAGCACGCGCCTGGTGCGCCACCGTGTCGCCCTGCTCTGTGAGCGAGCGGCTGAACAGCTGCGGTCTGCGGCAAACAAAGAGCCACGCCTGGAGCGCGCCGGTCAACTCCTCCAAATGGCCGCCCAACTCGATGCCGCCTCACCGCATTCGCTTCGACATTCACTGGCCCGGCGCATGCTTCGACGCGGCGCTGATCTCAGCGAAGTGCAGCGGGTGCTGGGGCATTCGCGGCTTAGCACCACCGGTATCTACACGGTTCCCGATGAAGACGACTTACGTAATGCAATCGACCGAGCAGGTATCTGAGAGTGATTGCTCAGCCAAGGTGAGGGTGTCGAAAACCAAGTGTAAAGTTATGACCACCCCCAGGTGTCAAGTTATTTAACTCTGAGAAGCGATAAAATTCTTTCCAGCTTGAGACACAATGAAACGCTAGGTTTTGCTCTCCAAGCAGAACCTAGCGTTTACTGTTCCCATCGGGTGTAAAGTGTTTATATTCCGATACCGGATAACCTTACACCTCTAGTGCAGAACACTGATCAGAATGGGATATCGTCGTCGCTCTCGATGGGCTGGGGCTGGTTGCGGGCGGCGCCGCGGGCCGGGGCGCGG
>JAAXUL010000217.1 GCA_013336035.1 Chloroflexales bacterium | reverse complement strand
CGAGGTCGCGCAGGTGCCGCTCGACGGCCGCCGGCAGGCCCTCGGCGCGCACCTCGAGCGAGACCACGGGGGCGCCGCTGCCGTCGAGCGCCCAGCCCTCGTGGTACTCGACGGCGGCCGGCGTCAGCTGGCTCGCGGCCACGCGCTCGGCCAGGGCCAGGGCGCCCTCGGGGCGCCGGAAGAGGCACGAGACCGAGCCGGCGGCGCGGGGCCGCGGCAGCAGCTTAAAGTTGGCCGAGACGATGATCGCCAGGGTGCCCATGCTGCCCAGGTACAGCTTCATCATGTCGAAGCCGCTGACGTTCTTGACCACCATGCCGCCGGCCTTGCTGACCCGCCCCGTCGCCTCGACCACCTGGGCGCCGATCAGCAGGTCGCGGGCGGTGCCGTAGCCCAGCCGGCGCGGGCCGTCGGCGGCCGTGGCGAGGATACCGCCGATGGTCGAGCGCTCGGGCCGCGGCCCGTCGAGGGGCAGCATCTGCCCGTTGGCGGCCAGGGCCTCGTCGAGCGCCGCGAGAGTCATGCCGGCCTCGACCGAGATCGTCAGGTCGTCGGGCTCGTAGACCAGCACCCGGCCGAGGCGTGTCGTCCGGATCACGACAAAGCGCTCGGCGGCCGGCGGGCGCCCCCACGACTGCCTGGTGCCGCCGCCCCAAGGCACCACGGCGACGCGGGCGGCGTGGCAGGCAGCCACGGCCTGGGCCAGCTCCTCGACCGAGCCCGGCGCGACCGCCAGGGCCGGCGCGCGCCCGCCGATGGCGAACAAATCTGTGTCCTCGCTCAGGTTGGGCGCGCCGACGACCTCGGCGAGCTGGCGCTGGAGTGTCTCGATCGCCATAGTCTTAGTGCCCCTTCAGCTCGCTCCAGGCCACCCCCGCTTTGCGCAGCGCCGCCAGCTCGCCGCACCCCCTCCCGCGCGGGAAGACCTTCCCCGGGTTGAACAGGTCGTGCGGGTCGAAGCTCTGGTGCAGGCCGGCCATCGCGGCCAGGTCGTCGGTCGAGAAGAGCAGGGTCATGTAGTCCTGCTTCTCGACGCCGATGCCGTGCTCGCCGCTGATCACGCCGCCCTGCTCAATGCTGACGTGCATGATGCCGGTGGCGGCCTCGAGCGCGCGCTGGTTCTGGCTCTTGTCGCGGCGGTCGAAGAGGATGATCGGGTGCAGGTTGCCGTCGCCCGCATGGAAGACGTTGGCGATCGGCAGGCGATGCTCGGCCGAGATCCGGCCGACCTGCTCCATCGTGTAGGGCAGGCGCGTGCGCGGCACCACTGTGTCTACCAGGTAGTAGGCCGGCGCGAGCCGGCCCATGGCGCCGAAGGCGTTCTTGCGGGCGGCCCAGACCTGGTTCTGCTCGGCGAGGGTGCGCGCCGGGCGCACGTCGATCGCGCCGTTGCGCAGGCAGACCGCCGTCACGTCGCTGAGCAGCTCGTCGAGGCCGTCCTCGACGCCGTCAACCTCGATCAGCAGGGCCGCGCCCGCGCTCTCGGGCAGGCCGAGCCGGTACATGTCGTTGACGGCCTTGATCGCCAGGCGGTCCATGATCTCGAGCGCGGCGGGCAGGAAGCCGCCGGCGACCACCTGCGAGACGCTGCTCGAGGCCCCGGCGATGTCGGGGAAGAGCGCCAGCACCACGCGCACCGCCTCGGGCAGGCGCGTGAGCTTCAGCCATGCCGCGGTGACCAGGCCGATCGTGCCCTCGCTGCCCGTGACCACGCCGGTGAGGTCGTAGCCGGGGGCCGCCGGGGCGCCCTCGCCGGTCCAGATGATCGCGCCGTCGGGCATGACCAGCTCGACGCCGAGGACGTGGCTGGCGGTGATGCCGTACTTCAGGCAGTGGGGGCCGCCCGAGTTGTTGGCGATATTGCCGCCGACG
Organism: Chloroflexales bacterium; assembly: GCA_013336035.1. GTDB lineage: Bacteria > Chloroflexota > Chloroflexia > Chloroflexales > Chloroflexaceae > CAIWXH01. The sequence goes on along the minus strand of JAAXUL010000217.1, from coordinate 8,204 downwards.
GTGCAGGCCTTCTGCGACGAGGGGTCGGGGGCGAACTGGTAGCCGTAGGGCTTGAGGTGCTGCGACAGCTCCCAGTTGATCACGCCGGGCTGGCAGAGCACACGCCCGTTGCGCGGGTCAACCTGGAGGATCTTGTCCATGCGGGCCGTGCTGATCACGACCCCGCCATGGATCGCCGTCGCACCGCCGGCCAGGCCTGTGCCGGCGCCGCGTGGGACGATCGGCAGGCCGTAGCGGGCGGCCAGGCGCACGACGCCGCTGACCTGCTCGGCGCTGGTCGGCAGCACGACAACGTGGGGCTCGCCGACGTCCATCACACAGCCGTCGGCGTCATAGGTCATCAGGGCGTCGGGGCTGGCGACCACCCCTCGGGGCCCCACAATCCGCTGAAGGTCAGCGACAAGCTGGGCGCGGTCCATCGCACGCCTCCTCATCTGGGCTTCCGGTGCTGCACGCTTAATTGTATCACGCGTGGATATGGAAAGCCGTCACCGCCACCTGCGCAGCACCCAGGCCCCGATGAAGGCGACGCCGGCGCCGACGAGGGCGACGGCCAGGCCGACCCAGGGCAGGAAGCGCGCCATGTCGCGCTGGCCGGCGATGTACTCCTGGCGGGTGCCGCCATAGATCAGCTCGGCCCGCAGCTCGTTGCCCTCGCGGCCAGGGGCGACCACGCCGATGGCCATCGCCGGCCGGCCGGCGACGAGGCCCATGTAGCGCTTGGTGCCCTCCTCGGTGCGGCTGCTCCAGTTCAGCCCCTCCTCCTGCCAGCGCTCGTGGGGGCCCGCGATGGTATAGTCATCGTTGGCGATCTGCACCAGGCCGCCGGCCTCGAGCGTGAGCGGCGGGGTTATGCGCTCGTCCTCCTCCCACTTGTCGTCGCCATTGCTATCGGCGCCGCGGAACTCCTCGCGGACGTAGGCCACAAAATTGCGGAAGTGGGCCTGGTTGCGCGCGCTAAGCGCCCCCTCGACCAGCAGCTCGGCGCCGGGGGCGGCGCCCTCGACGGTGGGCGCGCTCGCCGGGGCCAGCCGCTCGGCGCGCGTGGCCCCGGCGCGGGCCTGGTCTGCCATTGTCACGCCAAAGAAATACCCGAGCCCCACGAAGACAAGGCCGAAGAGCACCAGAAAGGATCTGACTGCCAGCTGCACGGATTCACCCCTGGTCTATCGTAGCGCCGGAGCGGCGCCGCTTCGCGTATACTCTAGCGAGGGCCATAAGCCCCCGAAGGAGGAACGATGATCTGGTTCTACGCCGAGGATATTGTAGCGTGGCTTGAGCTTGACCCGAACAGGGCCTACGTGCCCGTGGCCGATCTCGCGGCGCGCCTTGAGCTGGCGACGCCGAAGGAGGAGCGGCGCGTGCGCGCCCACGGGCTGCTCAGCACCGGGGCGAGACGCCTCGAGGTAGAGACCGACGAGGGCGACAGCCTGGTGCGGCTCTGCCTCAGGGTCGAGCTCGTCCCCCTCTGGCTGATGACGGTTGAGCCGGGCGAGGTGGCGGACGCGGCGGCGCGGGCCAGGCTCGAGCTCTTCCAGCGCGAGGCGGCCTCGGCCCTCTGGCAGGCCTTCAGGCCCCAGGGCTTCGATAGCGGCGATATCATCGTGGCGCCCCGGCAGCAGCAGGACCACGCCGAGCAGGCCTACGTCGGCGCTATGGCCGTCGCGGCCATGGCCCGCCAGCAGCTGCTGATCGAGCGGCAGCTCAACGCGCCCCACGATGACGACACGGGCCCCGGCGCCGATCCGTGGGCCGCCCGGGCGAGCACGGCGGACGACCCCGCCGCGGCGCGGGTCGCCCAGACGGTGCGCAAGGTGGCCCGCACTCTAGGCGAGCGGACGCGCCGCAACGAGTACTGGGGCGCCCTCAGCGGCCTCTTCCGCAACTTCGGCATCTCGTCGTACCGGCGCATGCCCGCCAACCGGCTCTACGAGGCCCTCGAGTGGCTCGAGCGCTGGTACGGCGATATGATGGGCGAGCCCGAGCCCCCCCCGGATATCTAGCTCCCAATCGAGGCTGAGTCAGGGAGGGCCTTGCCCTCCCTGAAGAACCTCAGGCCTTTCGCGTGCCGCAGGCGGGGCTTGCGAGCATCTAGGGGATACTGCCCACCGACTGCAGGATGTCGCCGAAGCCGTTGAGCATCCGGCTGTCGGGCCCGCGGGCGAAGCAGTCCAGGCGGCCCGAGGCGAACGCGCACGACGGGGCCGAGTTCAGCAGCGGCGAGGCCGGGTCGCCCGAGGGCTGCCAGACCACCTGGTCGGAGCTGGCCCACGTGGTCGTGTAGAGGTTCTGCCCGGCGTTGAGCACCAGCAGGGCGATTCGCCCCGGGCCGATGGCCGTGGCCGCGGGCGCCGAGCCGATGATTATGTCGTTGCCGCCCTGGGTGCGGGTCGAGACCTGCACATAGCCGCGCCCCTCGACGAAGCCCTCGCCAATGCGGACCTCCTGGCGCATGATCCAGCCCTGGGTGCTGGTGACGAAGCACTGGATCAGGTCATTGCCGCTCCAGGCGGCGCATGCCGGCGCCGAGCGCAGCTCGCCGCCGAGGTCGCGCCAGTCGGACCAGCGGCCCCGCACCCACGACTTGGCATAGAGCTTGCTGCCCGTGCCGGCGACGAAGACAGCGAGCTGGTCGGCCGCGGGCGAGACCACCGCGGGCGCCGAGATGCCGCCGCCGCCGAGCGACTGCCTGGCCCAGCCCGAGCCGTCCCAGTAAAAGTGCCAGATCTCGTTGTCGCTCTCGATCAGGGCGACGCAGCTGAGCCGCCCGACGCCCCAGGCGGCACACGCAGGCGCCGAGCGCAACACGACGCCGCGGAACGGATCGGGGACGCGCCAGCCGGACCATGAGCCCTCGCGGTAGTTCTGGTAGAGCTCGCCGTTGCGCCCGCGGACAAACACATCCAGGCGGCCCGGGCCCCACGAGACGGCGGCCGGGGCCGAGGTGGCCTCGGCGCCCTGGAAGGCCATCGAGCCCATCGGGATCCAGCTACCTATGCCCACCTGGGCGGCCGGGGCGTTGAGGGTCGCGGCGTCCGCTTCGCCGACGACCCCAAGCAGCGCGGCCCGCTCGGCCGCCCTGGCAGTGGGGGTGGAGGTGGCCCTGAGGGCCAGGGCGCCAAGAAGGCCACCGACGATGATCACCAGAGCGACAACGAGTGCCACACTCCGCGAAGGGCGCTGGAAGGCTGCCATAAACGCTCCTACAAAAGGCGGGCGGCGCAAAGCCACACTGCTACGATTGATTATGTCCGGGATCAGGTATATTATATGCTCCCACGCAAGCCCTGTTGATCCGGCGGGCAGCCGGGCAAAGGAGGGAACAATGGAGCTCCCCAGCCAGCTGCGGCTGAGCCTCGAGCGTGAGCTGCGCGGGCACGACGGCGCCGCCCTGGCCCGCGAGGCCGCGAGCCTCTCGGCGCGCTACAGGGGCGGCGGCGAGCTGACGGGCCCTCAGCGCCCCACCACGGCCCTGGCCTACGCCGCCACCCGTATGCCAGCCACCTACGCCGCCACGGCCGCCGCAATGGCCGCCCTAGATGCCGGGCTGCCGGGCCTCGCGCCGCGCACCCTCCTCGACATTGGCGCGGGCACGGGGGCGGCCCTCTGGGCCGCGGCCAGCAGCTGGCCCGGCCTCGAGGCCGCCGACCTGATCGAGCGCGATGCGACTATGCTCGCCCTTGGCGGACGCCTCGCCGCCGCAGGCGGCGGCGCCGTGGCTGGCGCTCGCTGGATCCGCGCCGACGTGCTGGGCCCGTGGCAGACCGCGCCCCACGACCTTGTGACCGCAGCCTACGTCCTAGGCGAGCTGCCCGAGGCCGCGCAGGCGACCCTGACAGCCCGGCTCTGGGCGCTCGCGGCCGGCGCCCTGCTGCTGGTCGAGCCTGGCACCCCGCGGGGCTGGGCGACGATCAGGGCCGCCCGCGAGCGGCTGCGCGCCGCTGGCGCGCGCATCGTGGCGCCCTGCCCTCACGAGGGAGCCTGCCCGCTGCCCGACGACCCCACCGCCGACTGGTGCCACTTCGCGCAGCGCCTCGCTCGCAGCAGGGCCCACCGCGCGGCCAAAGGGGCCGACCTGGGCTATGAGGACGAGAAGTACGCCTATATCGCCGTCGCGCGCCCGCCCGGCGACCTGGTCGGCGCGCGCGTGCTGCGCCACCCCGTCACGCGGCCGGGCCGTATCGAGCTGACCCTCTGCACGAGAGACGATCTGCGCCGCACCGTGGTCACAAAGGGCGACCGCGAGGCGTGGCGCCTGGCCCGCAACCTCGAGTGGGGCGACGGCATAGGGCCCGAGGCCCTGGCATTGCCGCAGTAGACCCACTTATACGGATAGCCCATATGTACACGGTAGGACCCTTAACCCATGTCACAGTGGACCTTTCTAACGAATCACGCCCAGGTGCTGATCTGCATTGCCCGCAACCAGGGCGTGACGGCCCGTGAGATCGCCGGCCAGGTGGGCATCACCGAGCGCGCCGTACAGCGCATCCTCCGCGATCTCCACGAGGCCAACTATATCAGCCATACGCGCGACGGGCGCACTAACCACTATGAGATCCACATCGACGCCCCCATGCGCCACCCCGCCCAGCGAAGCCACACCGTGCGCGAGCTGATCGACCTGCTCAGGTAATTTGTCCAGCCAGCCCCTCACCCTCGCGCCCGCCAGCGTGGTGGGCCACCATCGTGGGTATCGGTGTCATACTGATTCTTACTGGCTGCAGCGAGGCTCGGAGGGACGTCTTGTCACAGAAGATCTTGATCGTCGGCGCCGGGCCCGGCGGTATAGCCACCGCTATGCGCCTGGCGGCGGCGGGCTACGAGGTGTCGATCTACGGGGCCGCCGACCGGGTGGGCGGCCGTATGCGCGGCCTCACCCTGGGCGACTACCACTTCGACACTGGCCCCACCATCCTTCCGAGGAGGACCCGTCGTTCTACGTCTGCAACCCGACCATCGTCGACCCGAGCAACGCCCCCGCGGGCCACAGCACGCTCTTTGTGCTCGTGCCGGTGCCGAACCTGCGCCAGCCGGTCGGCTGGGCTCTAAAGCAGGCCCCCATGTAGGCGCGCTCAGGCGGGGCGCTCCTGCCCGCACTGGGCCGGCAGCCGCACCCAGAAGCGGCTGCCCTTGCCTGGGACGCTTGTCACGCCCACTTCGCCGCCGTGCAGCGCCGCGAGCTGGGATACCAGGGCCAGGCCCAGGCCGGTCCCCCCGTACTCGCGCGACAGGCGCCGGTCGATCTGGGCGAAGGGCTGGAACAGCTGGCCGATATGCTCTGGGGCGATACCAATCCCCGTATCGCACACCGCAAGATCAACCCTGCGCCCCTCGTCGGACAGGTGGGCCTCGACGCGGACAGTGCCCCCGGCGGGGGTGAACTTTATCGCGTTGCTCAGCAGGTTGAGCAAGATCTGGCGCAGGCGCCGCTGGTCGCCCTGGATCGTCCCGACGCTCGGATCCAGGCTCTGCTCGAGCGTCAGCCTTTTCCGATCCGCCTGCGAATTGATCAGCCGCACGCACTGCTCGCACAGCTCGACCACCGAGACGTCGCTGCACTCGATCGCGAAGCTGCCTGACTGGAGCCGCGCCATATCGAGCAGGTCGTCGATCAGGCTCAGCAGGTGCTGCCCGCTCTCGTCCACTGTGGCCAGCGCCTTGTGCTGGCGGGCGGCCAGCGGGCCGATGATCTCATCGCGCAGCAGCTCGACGTTGCCCAGGATAATATTCAGGGGCGTGCGCAGCTCGTGGCTGATGCCAGCCAGAAACAGATCCTTCAGCTTGTTGGCCTGCACCAGCTCGACATTGGCCGCGGCCAGATCGCGGGTGCGCTCGAGCACCCGCCGCTCGAGCAGGCCGCGCTCCTCCGCCAGCAGGCGCGCCTGCTCCTCGGCGCGGGCGCGGGCCCCATCGGTCAGCTGGCGGGCCAGGGCGATGCCGCCCACAATGAAGCACGAGAGGATCAGGCCCACCGGCTCGAGATAGATGCTGCCAAGGCCGCCGCGCCCGATCAGGATGATGTAGATCGTCAGGGTGATGCCGATCACCCAGCGCTCGTCGGTGATAATAAGCGCGAACACGGCCGGTATATAGATCGCCATCGAGAAGTCTTGCGAGGCGAACGGCTCGGGCAAGAACAAGCCGATGACGATGGCCACCGCGATGACGGTCGTGTAGCGGCCCCAGTCGTGCCCGCGGAGGTAGAGCAAGAGCGACCCGATCATCACGGTCGCCAGGAGTGAGATGAAGAACAGGTTGGGGCCAACCCCCTCGGCGAGGATGTAGAATAAGGTGCCGACCACGGTGGCGATGACGCACATCGTGAGCAGCAAGATAGCGACGCGCCGCTCGGCTTTATTGGCAAGTGCCATAGTGCGGTACCCGGCTGTGTAGAGGAATGCCCACGTTCTGGCGGGCACTAGCCCTTATCATAGCCCTGGGCATTACCGCGCCGGCGGCAGGCTACCTGCGCCCCCGCCCCGCCACCCACAGTCCCGCGGCCAGCGCCCCCGCGCCCATGCCCATAGCCGCCAGGGGCGCCCAGCTGCGCAGGCGTGTGTCGCTAAGCACGACGTTGGCCGTGTTGTAGCCGCTGGCCCCGAAGACGCCGCCGCCCGGGTGGGTGCTGGCGCCTGTCAGGTAGAGACCCTTGATCGGCGTGCGGTAGCCCGCCAGCTCGGGCAGGGGTCGGAAGGCAAACATCTGGTCGAAGCTCATCTCGACGTGCATCACATTGCCGCGCAGCAGCCCGATCCGCCGCTCGAGGTCGAGCGGGCTCTGGATGAAGCGGTCGATGATCTTCCCGCGCATGTTGGGCGCGTAGCGGTAGAGCACCTCGAGGATGCTGTCGGCCGCGCTCTCGCGGATGTCGTCCCACTGGCGCCCGCCGCTTAGCTCGTAGGGGAAGTACTGCGCCCAGAGGAAGACCGTGTGCTTGCCCGGCGGCGCCACGTCGGGGTCGATGGCCGAGAAGGTCATCGCGATCACCGCCGGGTCCCGCGCTGGCTCGCCCCGCAGGTAGTCCTCGTAGGCCCGCCGCACGTGGCCCATGCTTGGGCTGAGCAGCTGGAGGCCGTGGTGGCTCTCGTGAGGCCTGCCGCCACTCGGCGCGCCCAGGTAGTCGGGCAGCTCCTCGGCGGCACAGCGCACCGTCATGCCAAAGCCGTTGCCGACCCGGATGTTGCCCAGACGCGCGATCAGGCGGCTCGAGAGGTGCTCGGCGCCGACCAGCCCGAGCATCGTGGTGAGCACGTGGGCGTTCGAGATCACCACCGGCGCCGTGTAGCGCTGGCCGTCCTCGGTCTCGATGCCCGCCGCGCGGCTGCCCTGGACGAGGATGCGCCGCACCGGCGCGCTGAGCACCACGTCGCCGCCGAAGCTGCGCAGCGCGTCGGCCATGGCCTGGGTGAGCATGCCGCTGCCGCCGCGGGGGTGGGCCGCGCCGCTGGTGTGGAGCATGGCGTGCCAGCCGAAGAAGTCGCCCGCGCCGATCTCGTCGGGCGGCGGGCCGCTCTGCGCGGCGAGCCAGGTCATCGCCGCGCGCATCGCCTCGCTCTCGAAGGTCTCGCCGATCATCTGGGCGTAGCTGGTGAGCAGGCGCCGCGACACCTCGGTGGCGTCGCGCTCTGCGGCGGGCAGGCGCGGCACGGCGGCCGCCACGCTCGCGATCAGGCGCCCCGTCGAGGGCGGCTTCAGGAAGGTGCTGAACACCGCCTCGTTCAGGGGCGTCCAGTAAGCCAGAAACTTTCTGTAGGCCTCGGCGTCGCGGGGGCACACCTTCGCGATGCTCTGGCAGGTCTTCTCGATGTCCCGGTAGAAGCTGATCGCGCCACTGCCGTCGGGCAGCGGGTAGAAGGCGAAGGGGTCCATCTGGATGTACTCGAGGCCGTGGCGCTCGAGCTCCAGATCGCGCACGATCGGGGTCAGGTGAACCATGATATGGGCCGAGGAGCCGATGTCGATCTTGTAGCCTGGGATGACCTCCTCGGTGCAGACGGCGCCGCCGACGATCTCGCGGCGCTCGGCCACCAGCACGCGCCGCCCCGCCTTTGCCAGGTAGCCCGCGCAGGTGAGACCGTTATGTCCAGCGCCCACGACGATCACGTCGTAGTCTGTTTTTGAAGCCATGCATAGCGCTTTCTGTGGAAGATAACCCACTTGTAGTATACGGCAGGTGCGCGGGGGTCAGGGGGTGAGCGCCA
>JAAXUL010000216.1 GCA_013336035.1 Chloroflexales bacterium | reverse complement strand
CCCGCCGAGCTGCACGGGCGCGAGGTGTTTGGTCTGTCAGGTATCTGGTGCGGGGATATGACCGAAGGTCTGGAGGTGGTCGCAGCACTCCGCCGGCTGGCCGAGCCACTGCTCGACGCCACCGGCTCGGCGCCCTACGCTGCCGCGCAGAGCGCCGTGGACGCCCTGTACCCGGCCCATGTGCTCCAGCACTACTGGCGGTCACTCTACCTCGGCGAGCTGAGCGACGGGGCCATGACTAACGATGGCCCAGTGGATGGCACGTCGCCCATCGCCGACCGAGCTCGGCGGCGAGGAGCCGGACTCCCTCCTGGGCGGCCCTCAGCGCGAGCCTGTTTGCCGACCCGGCCATCCGCGCGGCCTACGCCCGCGCCTGCGGCATCGCGAGTGGCGCCGGCCAGCCGCTCCACCTCCGCCTGGCGATCGAAGTTGGCGCCCCAGAGCTACACGCCCTGCGCTGGGAGCTCCTTCGCGACCCGGAGGATGCGACGCCGGTGAGCCTGAGCTCCCAGGTGTTCTTTTCGCGCTACCTGGCCAGCAGCGACTGGCGCGCCGTCTCTAGCCGCGCCCGCGGCGCCCTGCGCGCCCTCGCCGTCGTCGCCGCGCCCGCCGACCTCGCCCGCTTCAGCCCCGGCGGCGTCCCCCGCGCCGCGACGACCCTCGCCACGATCACGACGACCGTGCTCGCCGGCCCCGGCCAGGCCACGCTGACGGCCCTGGTCGATGCGCTGCGGGAGGGTGTCGACATCTTCTACCTGGTCGCCCACGGCGCCCTCCACCAGGGCACGCCCCGCCTCTGGCTGGAGGCGGCCGATGGCAGCGCGTGCGTCACCCACGCCGACGCGCTGGTGACGTAGCTGCGCATGCTCCCGACCTGCCCGCGCCTGGCGCTCCTGTTCTCCTGCCAGAGCGCCGGCACGAGATGTACTCGCCCAGGTCGCCGAGGCTTGTGCAGCTCGCAGCAAGGCGCTCTAGGGCTGCGAGCTGCTCTTGCGTGACGGGAAGGATATCAGCAGCGCCGCGCCGCCGATTGCCGTCAGCACGAGGCCCAGAATGCCGGCGATGATTGCACTGGCCCACCAGCCAAGCCGATATCCTGCAACGGTGCCCCCCTTCACTTCATCAGCATCGATGACGAGCGGCTTGCTGATCAGATGGCCTGCGACGGTGACGTGCTCCCCCTGACGAATCCCCTCGGCGCGATGACGCGTGTAGCCCTCGTCCCAGTAGATAGCCGGGCCGCTGATAGCGTAGCCGGCTGTTACCGTCAGCTGGATGCAGCCTGACGACTGAAGCGCCTCGAACACGGCGGAGTTCGTCTTGCTTGGGCAGGCTTCGACGATAAGCTGCGGGGTAACGTCGTCATCGGTTTTCCATTGCTTCCCGTTTTCATGCCCGACTGTGTACGCCACAAAGTTGCCGGGGGCAGTGGGTGGCGCAGCAGTGCGCAGATCGCCTTCGAACAGCACCAGCTGGCCGGCGGCCATAGCAGAAGCCTGGGCCGCGGTCAGTGTCGCCGCTGACGACCAGTGCACCGCCTGGAAAAACGAGAAGATCGCAAAGGCAATCAGGAGCAGGCCGGCGACGAGGATACCGACTTCGTAGACAGGCGGTGATCCATAGCGGAATGCGGACATGCGCCCTCCTTTGTAACAGTGCTAGAAGATCTATGCGAGCACATGAATTTTCGTTACAGGCTTGACGCCGGCGCGCAGGGCATCCTGGATCGCGTCGAGGGTGGCCCGGCGGCTCCTCGCACCATCTACGTCGCCGACAACCGTCAGCGCAATTGCTCCCAGAGACTCGCGCACCCGCCTGACCTCACCCGACACATCGATATCGGCCATCCTGTAGCGGGCCAGGTCGTGCGGGGCGGCGACGACGAGGAGCGCTCGCAGGGTGGGCTTGGGCCCGAACGTGATCGGTCGGGTGTTGGGGCTGTCGAGGTAGCGAACCAGACGCAGGCGGGCGTCGAGTGCCAGCGGCATGTCAGTCAGCGGGTCGCACAGGGTTTCCCAGCGGACAGCGTGGAGGACGCCGGCAGCAGGAGCGAGGCGCAGACGCAGGCGCAGCGGGAGGGCGGCGCCATCGGCAAGGCCACGGGCGGTGCGCCAGGCTGCCGTGAGCATGCTGCCTTCGGCGAAGAGCTGGGCGGTGAGATCACGGCCGTAGGCAGCGGCATCGAGAGTATGGGCCAGGAGCGACTCTATGTTGAGATCGATCCGCACATCTGTGGCGAGCACGGCGTCAGTCTGGCTGCCAGGTTGATCAAGCTGCACGTCCCCAGCGTAGGCATCACCTGACCAACGGATAGCGATCTCGATATTAACAGCCTCATGAGCGGGCATTGTATGTCCCTATATAGACAAGCGGCCCCTTGGGCCCCATGCTCTTCAGGAAGGCGCAGACCGCCCGCAGGTCCTTCTCGTTGAACTGGTGCAGAGAGTAGACCGTGCCGTAGTTGCCGGCATGGCGGCGCCCGCCCATCAGCCAGTCATCCTTCGGGGTGGTCGGGGTCCCGTTGGCCGTGCCCTTCTGGATGTCGGCGGTGTGGCAGCTGATGTACTCGCCGGCTAGCTCAGGGATGTCGCCGGAGCGCTGCCACAGGCCGTGACAACGATCACGAACAACACGCCGACGAAGGCCGGGGCCACCACAGACCATTTCATCTCCCTGCTCTCCTTGGCGCTCGTCCACGCAATGTGGGGACGGGACGAGACCGCGCTGTCTCTAGGGCGGCGGGCGATGCACCCTTTCAACGTACCGCCCACGGGCTGAAGGGCACGAAAAGGCATGGGAGTGGGCGCCCCACTCCTGGAAAAAGGTCGACGGGGAATAGTATTTAGTTCGTCAACCTGGGTATAAATCAACCTTAACCAATGTGAATGACCCGATCAAGCAAATAATTGATAATTGTTCGTTCGTAAAACACAACAAACGCTGCGTTCGGTGCAAGATATGATATACTTTGGAACTCCCTCGGAATGTGCATTATGAGAAAAATAACCAAACCCTGGTGAATGCCCCGGAGCCGGACGGGTATTCCCACCATCGCCAATATTGGAGAAAGATTGGAGATTGTGTAGAGCCTTCCAAACAAGCTTCAAGGGCGGTTTGCTATGCTAGATATGAGGAACTGTTCTGAGCAGGAGCACCAAGCGCCATGAAGCATGCATATACAAAGACCATCGACACCAAAGGACTGCGCCAGGCCGTGACGACCGTGGCCATCGCGGGCGCCCTGGCCGGATGGGCCGTCCTGGCTCGACCCGAGGCGCCGGTCGCCGTCACCACGACGACCAGCATCGTGGCCCCGGCCGCGCAGAGCGCCGCCCCGGCGGTCGCCAGCGCTGTCCAGCCCGCAGGCGGCGTCACGGCGGCTCCTTTCACGCTGCGGGTGGTCAGCGCCCCGGCCCCCGTCACCACCACCCGCTCGTCGCGCTAAGGTCGCGCGCCGCTCCGTCGTGATCACCCTGGCCCGCGAGCCAGTCAGAGGAGGTCCTGATGTCCGACAGCAAAGCCGCCCGCCTGGCCGCCATCCGCGCCGCCAACGCCCAGAAGCGCGCCGCGGACGACCACGCCGGCACCCACATACCCGCACCCGATGGCGACGTCGCCCAACCAGCCGTGCGGGAGGAGCGCATCAGCGGCGCCGCCGCCTCCCCAACCCCAGCCGTCGTCCCGGTCGCCGCCGCTGCCGGCGTGGGCCAGACGCTCGCATCGGTTGTCACCCCCGGCACGCCCAGTGATGCGCTCCCGAAGCGAGCGCCGGTGACGAGCGTCACTATCCGGCTGCCGCACAGGCCCGAGGCCGCCGGTGCTGCCCCGGTCGGGCGCGGCACTGACGCGCAGCCAGTGCCAGACGCCACGCTGAGCGCCTCGACGCTCGGGATGTTGCTGCTGGCGGCGGTGGGCGGGGCCTTCCTGGCCGCGTTTGCCCTCCCGGCCTGGCTGCCCGGCCTGACGGCCTCGTTGCTCGGACCCGAGCCCAAGGCCTACTGGTATCTCTCGCGCTCCACTGCGTTCGTCGCCTACGGCCTGCTCTGGCTCTCGATGGCCCTTGGGCTCATGATGACCAACAAGCTGGCCCGGCTCTGGCCCGGTGGCCCGCTCGCCTTCGACCTGCACCAGCACGCCAGCATCCTGGGCCTGGCCTTCGGGCTGTTCCACGCCCTGATCCTGCTCGGTGACCAGTACGCCAACTACACCCTGGGCCAGATCCTGATCCCCTTCGCGAGCGGGGGCGCAGCCCCAGGCTGGGTGGGATTGGGCCAGGTCAGCCTTTACCTGATGGGCCTGGTCGGGTTGAGCTTCTACGTGCGCCCACTGATCGGACGGCAGGGCTGGCGCCTGATCCACTTCCTCAGCTTCGTGATCTTCGGGCTGGTCCTGCTCCACGGGGTCGTAAGCGGGAGCGACACCGGCACGGCCTGGGCCCAGGCACTCTACTGGCTCAGCGGCGCGAGCCTGCTCTTCCTCACGGTCTACCGCGTCCTGGTCAGCGTCACGAAGCCCGCGCCGGTGACCCGCCCCGCCCCGCCCACGGCGGCCTCACGCGAGCGGCTCGGCGCGGCCTGAGGCGCCTCCGCCCGCAGTATGTTCTCTTGCAACGATACGACCGATCGCTGGACCAGCAAGCCGAGCGTCCAACCCTCCCACGGCACGAACGGAGCCAGTGCCGGCTGGTCCAGCGGTCGTCATATACTATAGATAAGGAAGCTCTGACGATGATGACGGTCAAACAGCTCTTACCCGCCACGCCCCGTATCTGGGCGGTTACACCGGACACACCGCTGGCCGAGGCCACCGCCCTGATGGCGGCCCAGGGGCTCGAGAGTCTGCTGGTGCTGGATGGCGGCGTCCTGCGTGGGCTCCTGACCGCTCACGACTGTGCCACGACTCCCGGCCACATGTCCACGCTCGCCCCCGTGCAGCGGCTCCCGGTCGGCGCGGTGATGCGCCGGAACCTGCGCCCCGTGCGCCCCGAGGAGTCGCTCGCGGCCTGCGCGCAGCAGATGGCCGCGGCTCAGCAGCATCACCTGCCCGTGATGGAGGCGGATCGACCGCTGGGGATCGTGTCGCTGGAGGCGGTGACCGCCGCGCTCGTCAAGCGCCTCGCCGAGCAGGAGTTCCTGGTCACCCAGCTCGAGAACTACATCACCGGCCGGCGCGCGTAGCCCCGGGCCGAGCCGCCCCCCCTTGCGCGTCGTCTCTGGCGCCAGTACCATTGTGGTGCTGGCGCTATCGCACAGCCGCACCAGTCATCGCGCACAGGTTTCGCCGGTCACGGGTCGCCCGGGCGACCACCAGGAGGGAGACGATGTTTCAAGGACTCCGCCTCCAGCTCACTCTGCTCTACGCCCTGTCCGCCCTCGCCCTGGTGGCGCTGGTCGGCGGCGGAGCCTACCTGATGGTGGCGCGCCACGAGCGCGGGCTGACCGACCTGGGCCTGCAGCACAAGATGGCCCACGAGCTGCACGCCCTGGGCGTAGCCATCCCCGCCGAGCTCACCGCGGCCGACCGGGACTGGTCGCTGGTGCGCGAAGAGCTCGGGCTGCTGCCGTTCCCGCGGCGCCGCGCGGCCCTGACCCACGACGAGGCCGCGCAGATCGCGGTCCGCGCCCTCGGCGGGGGGACGCCCACCAGTGTCGAGCGAGATGCGGAGGACGGCCAGCCGGTGTATCAGGTCTCCTTCGGGGACGGCACCACCGTCACCGTGGATCAGGCCAGCCGCCAGGTCGTGGACATCGACGTCGAAACCCTAGATGAGGAGGACGATGAGGCGGAGGCGGATCACCCGGACGACCAGCGTCGAGAGGAGCGGGGCCAACCGTCCCAGACCGCGGGCGCACTCATGCCCCCGGCACCCGTGCCGCAGGACTATGACGGCGAGCTGGCGGCGATCTATGTGCTGCCCCTCGACCAGAGCGGGCTGGTCTGGGTCAACCCCAGCGTCGCCCGCCCGCCCGTGGCCCCTGACCGCGTCGCCCTGGACGCCGCCCTGGCCAGCGGGAACGACCTACGCACCATCACCACCACAAGCGGCCAGCGGGTACGCTTGCTGACCTACCGCCTGACCGGCACCAGCGGGCCAGTCGCGCTCCAGCTCGGGCGTGTGCTCGACGACCAGGATCAGCTGCTCGGACAGCTGGTGATTGCGCTGCTGGCCCTCGGTACGCTGGGCATGGCCCTGGTCGGGGCGGGGAGCTGGTGGCTGGCGGGCCGCGCGCTCTACCCCGCCCAGGCCGCCTGGGAGCACCAGCAGCGCTTCATCGCCAGCGCCAGCCACGAGCTGCGCACCCCGCTGACGCTGATCCGCACGAGCACCGAGCTGCTGCAGCGCTGGACGCCGCGGGGAGCAACCGACCAGCAGGAGCTGCTCGGCGATGTGCTGAGCGAGAGCGACCACATGCGCCGCCTGGTCGACGACCTGCTGACCGTGACCCGGATCGACAGCGGGCGTCTGCCGCTCACCACCACGTCCGTGGAGCTACCCACGCTGCTGGCGGGGCTGCACCGGCAGACCGCCCGGCTCGGCGCGGAGCGTGGGGTGACGGTGGTCCTCGGGGAGGTCGCGGGGACGGTGCGGGCCGACCCGGACTGGCTGCGCCAGGTGCTGCTCAATCTGATCGATAACGCTCTGCGCCACACGCCGGTCGGCGGGCAGATCCAGCTCACCGTGCGGCCCCACGGGCGCACCTTGCGCATCAGCGTGACGGACACCGGCTGCGGTATCGCACCTGAGCACCTACCCCATATCTTCGACCGCTTCTACCGGGTGGACCCGGCGCGGGGGCGCGCGGGTGGGAACGCCGGGCTAGGCCTCTCCATCGCGAAGGGGCTGGTTGAGCAGATGGGCGGTCAGATCGGCGCCGAGAGCGTGCTCGGCCAGGGGACGACGATCTGGCTCGCCTTCCCCGTCGCCTGAGCGGGTGCCGGGAAGCAGGGCCGCTCGTGTCATATGGGGCGAGCGAGACTTTCGCGCCGCAACGGCAGCCAGATAGCTCAGGATGAAGAGCAGCCGGTCTTCGGGCGTTGGGAGGGGACATGTGTGGTAGGTCGTGTGCGCCCGGCCGGTGCGCGGTTTGCCATCCAGCCGCTAGGTGACCATGTGCGTCTGAAACGCCTGCTCGAACGGGACCGCCAGGTGTGGAACACGTCTAGCGGCAGACCGGTGAAATCGCGCACGTCCAGCTGATACGCCGCCAGGTCGACAAACCGTAGTCTGGCCATAGTCGGTGTCTCCGTCTCGTCCGCGACCTCGCGCGGGGCGAACGCGGGACGCGCACGCCTGGCTAGAGTGCCAGGCTCGTGTGATACGCTTTGAGGAATTCGGCCCAGTGGGTGAGGCGCGGGAGCGGCGAGGCCTGCTCATAGGCCGGAAGGTACTCCGCCGTGGTTGGCGGGAAGTAGATCGAGAGGCCGGTGGCCTTACGGTGGGGCAGCCCCGCGCCGTGGGCCAGCCGCGCCTGGTCGATCGCGCAGTTCAGCGCCGCGGCCGCCGCCGCCACCTCGTCGGTCGCTCCGCCGCTGTGAGCAACTGGGCGAAGCGGCCCAGGTCAACCACGTGCACCGCCACGTCCAAGTTCGGCGCATAGGCATCGACGGTCGCCCGAGCCCGAGCGATCGCCGCATAGTCCGCCGGCGGGGCCGCCAGGAGGGCCCCAGTCAGACGATCGAGCTGCGCGCTGATCCCATGTATTGATGAATAATTGGAGCGAGAGGACTGGTTTCCAATCGATTTCCAATGGCCGTGCACACCGGGCAGATCACGCAATACGCTCAGGCAGCGGGCGCCCCGACCATCATCTCGATCAGGAAGATGGCCAGGAAGCCCAGGAAGAAGCAGGCGGTCATCAGCGGCGTGTCGGGCAGCTGGTGGGCCTCGACCAGCAGCTCCTCGGTCACCAGGTAGAGCAGCGCCGCCGCCCCGAAGGCCAGCACGCCCTCGAGCCAGGGGCCCGACAGCCCCGCCAGCAATGTGCTCCCCAGCAGCGCGCCGAGGATGATCATCAGCGCCAGCACGGTGACCGTCACCAGCATGCGGCCGCGCGGCGCGCCCGCCTTGCTCAGCGCCGTTGCGGTGGAGAGGCCCAGGAAGAGCACCTCAAGGGTCAGGGCCGCGGTCAGCAGCAGGCCGGTCGTGGCGCCCGCCGCGAAGCCGATGCCCACCAGCAGCCCATCCATCAGCAGGTCCACCCCGACCGTCACCAGCAGCGCGGTGGGCTGGCCACCGCCATGCACTCCGCCCTCGTGCCCGCCCATCCGCTCGGTGAACCACTTCATGCTGAGCATGGCGACCACGCCGAGCGAGAAGCCGAGGATCAGCGGGAGCGGGGCGCCCTCGGCCATGATCTCCGGCAGCACCTCGCCGGCCACAGCGGCGAAGACCACCCCGGCGGCGAAGTGCTGGATGGCGCCCTGGACCCCGGGCCCGGGCGTGCGGAAGCTGGCGATGAGGCCCCCGAGGATTGCGGCGATGGCTGGGATGAGCGCGTAGCCGAGCACGGACAAGACGTGGTTCACTGATGCTTCCCTTTGCACAATGCGGCGAATGATGTTGGGTCGCCCGGTGACCTCATCGTCACGTGCCCAGAGCGCGGTGCTCAATCATCGCCTCCTCGCCCGCCGCCGTGGCAGCGCACGCAGTCGTTCAGGGTGGCGATGTTCTCGCCGCGGTGCTCGGCGATCACCTTGGCCTCGGTGTGGGCGTGACAGCCGTAGCAGGTGTAGGCCTTGTAGTTGTTGGGCACGGTGTGACAGGTCGTGCAGGCGTTGGTGCCTCGGGTGCCGTGGTTGATCGAGAAGGCGGCGTGCTCGAAGAAGGCCGGCGTCCAGCGGCTGGTGCTGTGGCAGGCGTTGCAGTCGGTGCCGAACTGGCCCAGGTGCTCTTGCGGCTCGGCGTGGCAGCTGACGCAGGCCGTCGGCGTGCCTTTGTAGACATTGTTGGCGTGGCAGCTCGCGCAGGCTACGCCGACGTGGGCGCCATTGATCGGGAAGGCTGTCTGGTTGTGGTCGAACGTTGCCCCCTCCCAGCTGTCGGTGCTGTGGCAGGCGACGCAGTCGGTGCCGAACTGGCCCAGATGCTCCCGCGGCTCGGCGTGACAGTCCACGCAGTTCGTGGGCGTGCCCCGGTAGATATGGTTCCCGTGACAGCTCGCGCAGTCCGCCGTCAGGTGGGCGCCGCTCAGCGGGAAGGCCGTCCGGTCGTGGTCGAAGGTCGCCGGCTGCCAGCCCGCGGCGCTGTGGCAGCTCGCGCAGTCGTCGCCGTAGGCGCCCGCGTGCACGTCGTCGGCCTGGTGGCAGCTGATGCAGGTCGCGTCCAGCCCGGTGAAGGCGGCGGGCTCGCGGGCCTGGCCGTGGCAGCTGGCGCAGGTCGCCGCGGCGTGCTTGCCGTCGAGGGGCAGCTTCAGCGCCGCGTGGTCAAAGCCGCTGTAGCGGTCCACCCCGTCGTGGCAGGCCCTGCAGTCATCGCCGACGTCGGCGACGTGGCGGGTGATGACGTCCGCCTGGTAGTCGGCGTGGCAGTCCTGGCAGAAGCCGGCTTCAAAGCTGTAGGCCCCGGAGGGGTGTGGGGTCTCGGCGAGGCCGGGGTGGCAGTCGGCGCAGGCGAAGGGCTGGCCGGCGACGGTGGTCTGGTGGGCGGTCAGGGCGAAGCCCAGGGCGGCGTGGTCGAAGGCGGGCAGGGCCGCGTTGGTGAGCGAGGCCGCCGGGCCGCGGTGCTCGCGGTGGCACGTCCGGCAGCTCTGGTCGGCGGGGATGACCCCGTGGAGGGTTTCGGGGGTCGTCCGCTCGCGCTGGATATCGGTGTGGCAGTCCAGGCAGCGGGCGTCCATGCTGGCAGCCTCCAGCGGCGAGGCATGGCAGGCGGCGCAGTTGCCGCCCAGGTCGGCGTGCGCGCCGATCCCGCCCAGGCTCACGCCGGGGCTGGCCTGGGCGTTGAGCGGGCCGGGGCTGAACATGCTCCCGCCCGTGAACAGCGCGGCGAGCGCCACAGCGACCAGGGCGACGAGCCCTGCCCCGATGCCGAAGGGGGTCAGGCAGCCAAGACGACGCATCAGAGCACCTCTTCAGGGAGGGTGGTCAGGGAGGGTTTGCCCTCCC
>JAAXUL010000907.1 GCA_013336035.1 Chloroflexales bacterium | reverse complement strand
CGAGGGACATGTCGGCGGGCTGCACACCGATCAGGTGGAGGTGGCGGGGCAGCCGCCCGCGCATGTTGGCCAACCCCAGCACCTCCTGAAAGGTGACCTGGTGCTGCGAGAGCTTGACCCCCGCGTAGAGCGGGATCTCGTCGCGGCGCAGCTCGACGAGCGACCCTGGGGCCTGCCGCGCGTCGGCGGCGTCAAGGATTCTCGGGGAACTTCATCAGCTCGATGCTGGTGAAGGCGACCAGGGTCTCGGCGCCCGTGACGTCGATGGGGATCTCGACCTCCCACTCGTCGGCGATCCACTCGATGCGGTCGGCCCAGGCGTCATCGGTCACGCCCAGGGGGCTGCCGAGCTCCTCCTGCTTGCGCACAGCGGCGAGCAGGTCGGCGGGCACGACCCCGGCCTCGGCCATGGCCTCGCGCACGTCGTGGATGAGCGGGCCGAGCTGGATGCCCATCGGGCAGACCATGGCGCACTTGTTGCAGAGCGTGCAGGCCTGGTAGACGATCGTGCTCCAGTGTTCGATATCGGCGTCGCTGATGCGCTTCTCGATCCCGAGGGCCAGCTTGAGCTTGCCGCCCACGGTGAAGCGCTGCTCGTAGGCGCGGCGCAGCAGCTCGACCTTCCAGACTGGCGCGAACTCGGGGTTGCCGGTGGCCTCGTAGAAGTGGCAGGCCTGGGCGCAGATCTCGCAGCGCGTGCAGGCCTCCAGCTGGCTGGCGACCCAGGCGCCCGTGGTGTGGACAAAGCTGTGGACGGCGGCGCGGGCCAGGGAGTTGGGCAGCGCCGCGGGGGCAGTGACTTCAGCAGTGCTCATATGTACCTCCCTACGGCGACACCGCGCGCTTCCCGGCCTGGGCGCCGTGGAAGGTGCGCGAGAAGAAGTAGAACATGAAGTGGCTGATCCGGCTGAAGGGGATCCAGACCAGCATGATGTTGACCGACATCATATGGCCGATGTAGAGGCCCTCGTACGGCAGCAAGAAAATGCCGAGCAGGCGGTGGTGGGTCAGCCCGTAGCCGGTGACCATGGGCAGGAAGACGACCAGTAGGTTCAGCCACTCGGCCGTGATCACCATTGTCGGCCTGTTTGTGATCACGGCGGCCCTGGAGCAGACCGGCGTGGTGCAGTGGGTGGCCGCGCGCCTGGCCGGGCTGAGCGGGCGCCACGAGGGGCGTATGGTCGCGGTGTTCATGGGCGCGGGCGCGCTGCTCTCGCTGGTGATGAACAACATCGCCGCCGGCGCGGTGCTGCTCCCCGCCGCGGTGCGGGTGGCGCGCCAGGCCGAGGTCCCTCCCTCGAAGCTGCTCATCCCGCTCTCCTTCGGCACGCTGCTAGGCGGCATGGCCACGCTCTTCACCACCGCCAACATCATCCTCAGCGGGAACCTGGTTGCCCAGGGCCAGGCGGGGCTGACCACGGGCGACTTCCTGCGCTCGGGCGGGCCGTTGGTGTTGACCGGCATGGCCTATATGCTGCTGCTCGGCCGCCGGCTGCTGCCGACGCGGGAGAGCGTGGGCCACGCCGCGCTGCCGGAGGTCGATCTGCGCGCGACCTACCAGCTCGACGAGCGCCTCTGGGAGGTGCGCATTCCCCCGGTGGCGACCGTGGTCGGGCGCACCCTGGCCCAGGGGCGCATCGGCGCCACCGGGCTCGGCGAGCGCCTCGGCGGATCGACTTCCGCACGGTGGAGCAGCAGGCGAGCGCGGCGCACATCTCGCTGCGCAGTCGCTGGGCATCGCCAGCACCTTCGCCGATGCGCAGCGCTTTCTCACCTTCGCACGCACGATGCTGAGCTAGCGCGTCCGCGCGGGGCCACGTCCTGGGCAGGGCTCAGCCCGGGGAAGAACTTCAGGGCGCCGAACCAGAGGAAGACCACGCCAAGACCGACCCGGAGCAGCACAATGCTGTAGCGGGCCATCCAGGCGGTGATCTGGGTGTCGATACGGTCGAAGCGGCTGGAGAGGGTAGCCATACGGTCACCTCTATTTTGTGATTAACATCACATTTAATCATACTCGCTCCCACCACCCACATCCAGGATAGAACTGATCTCACACCGCGATCAGCGCGATCTGCTCACCCGGGCACGGTTGTGGCAACGCACCATGGCGAGACGCCACGAAGCTGACCTGATCCAGGCCAGCACAGCGGACGGTCTGATCACGCGTGGTGTCCAAAAGGGACCAGGCCAGCCCGAGGACACTGCCCCACGCCGGCCCAGTCCCCATCTATGTCCGTCAGCAGCTCGCCCGACCACGAGTACGGGTGCGCGGCAAGCGCGTGCCCCTACCGGCGGCCGCGGCCCTGCGGCCCCTGGCCGCCCTGGCCGGTGCCCATATGGTCGCAGACCCCGTCGCCGTTTGCATCGACAAAGCCCGCGCCCTGGCCGGCGCCCGTGCCCATGTTGTCGCAGACCCCGTCGCCGTTGGCGTCCACGAAGTTCGTCCCCGCGCAGGCGCCCGTGCCGCCCGTACCGCCCCGACCGTGGCCCGCGCCACCCATCATCCCGGCGACCGCCGGCGACGTGGTCGGCTGCTGGGCCGAGGTCAGGGGGGCGAAGGCCAGGGTCGCGGCCAGGGCGGCGGCGCCCGCGGCGCCAGTCAGCCAGTAGCGGATATGCATCACGGTCCTCCTCGTCGTTCTCGTCTGTGAGCCCTGCGCCGTGCAGGGCTCGCTGTGCTCACACCCGCAGCATAGCAGCCCGATATGGAGAACCGATGGAGAAGCGCGCGAGGTGTGGTGGAGCCCGCTGCCGCCGTCCAGTTCCCGTGCTTCTCCGCGATCTCCACCGAGCGTCCCGGCGTTCTCCATCGTCGCTCCATCTTCGCCTGCTACGCTCATGGTATCCCCCGGGGCAAGCGAGATGCTCGCCCCCCACTGAACCAGAGGAGAGAACCGATGCGCACCGCGCTCATCGCCCTGCTGGCGCTCGTCATCACCGGCGCCGCCATCATCGCCACCGTCGTCGCCCAGGCTGCCCCCGTCACGGCGCTCCCCGCCGCGGAGCTGGCCGTCCCCGCCCAGACCTTGTCGGCCGCTGAGGCCGCGGCCCTCACCTTCATGCGCGAGGAGGAGAAACTGGCCCGTGATGTCTACCTGACCCTCGCCACGACCTGGTCGCTCCCGGTCTTCACCAACATCGCCGCCAGCGAGCAGATGCATATGGACGCGCTCAAGACCCTGCTCGACCGCTACGGCCTCCCGGACCCGGCCGCCGGGAAGGCGCCAGGCGTGTTCACCAACCCAGAGCTGCAGACCCTCTACACGCAGCTGGTGGCGCGGGGCACGGCTTCGCTGCCCGAGGCCCTGGCTGTGGGCGCGGCGATTGAGGAGATCGACATCCTGGACCTCCAGGTGCGCACGACCGCCGCCACGCCGGCCGACATCGCGCGGGTCTACGCGCAGCTCACCCAGGGCTCAGAGAACCACCTGTAGGCCTTCGTCAGCCAGTGGGAGGCTCAGACCGGCAAGACCTACCAGCCCCAGAAGCTTGATCCCACCGCCTACCAGGCGATCATTGCCGGCGGCGGGGGCGCGAACGGCAATGGGAACGGCGCAGGTGCCGGTGCCGGCAATGGGAACGGTGGCGGGCGCGGCCACGGCGGCGGGCGCGGCCACCACTAGCGATCACGCCCCCTGATCGCGGGAAGCCCACACCCACGCGACGCCCC
>JAAXUL010000906.1 GCA_013336035.1 Chloroflexales bacterium | reverse complement strand
GCTGCGCCTCACCGCGGTCACCCCCGCGGCGGGCCTCAGCCCCGAGGCGCGCGCCGAGGAGCGGGCCGCGCGGCTGGCCGCCCTCGCGCCCCTAGTCCAGCGCGGCGAGCTGGTGCTTGACGAGATCGCGGCCCCCGTCACCCGCCGGGCGCTCAACGACCGGTTCCGCGCGAGCGGCCCGCCCGATATCATCCACTTTGTCGGCCACGGGCGCTACCTTGATGGTCGGGGCTACCTGGTGCTCGACACGGCCGAGGGCGGCTTCGACCCGGTGCCCGCCGCCCAGGTCGTGCAGCTGCTCAGCCAGGCCCGCCTGGTGGTGCTGCACGCCTGCCAGAGCGCCGCCACGAGCGAGGCGGGCCTGCTGACCGGGGTGGCCCCCGCCCTGAGCGCCGCCGGCGTCCCGGCGGTGGTGGCGATGCAGCTCACCGTGCGCGTCGCGGCGGCGATCCGCTTCGCCGAGGAGCTGTACGGGGCCCTCGCCCGCGGCGCGTCGCTGCAGCAGGCCGTGAGCCTGGGCCGCCAGGTGCTCTACTCCGAGGAGCGCGACGGCGCCAGCTGGTACGTGCCCACCCTGACCATCCGCGCCCGCGACCCGGGGCCGCTGTACCTGTTCGAGGAGTAGGCGCGCGGCGCGGCACATCGGGTATAATGGCCCGCATGTGCTATGGGGGCGGCAGGCGCGCCCTCACCACCTGAGCGACGACGCCCCCTCGGCGGCGAAGATATTTATGAACGAACGCATCTACGTCGCCATCGACGTCGAGTCCACCGGCCTTGTCGCCGGCGTGGATGAGCTGATCGAGGTCGCGGCGGTCAAGTTCCGCGGCGACGAGATCCTCGAGAGCTACAGCCAGCTCGTGCGCCCCCGCCAGTCTCTGCCGTTGAAGATCACCCGCCTGACCGGGATCACCCCCGAGGATCTGGCCGCCGCCCCGCGCTTCAACGAGGTCGGCGCCGACGTCGCCCGCTTTATCAAGAGCTACCCGATCGTCGGCCACTCGGTCGGCTTCGACCTGGGCATGCTGCGCGCCCAGGGCATGAGCTTCGCCCAGCCCGCCTACGACACCTTCGAGCTGGCCACCCTGCTCATCCCCCAGGCGCCGATCTATAAGCTCGGCGCGCTCGCCCAGCGCCTCGGCATCCCTCTGCCCGACGCCCACCGCGCCCTCAACGACGCCACGGCCACCGCCCACGTCTTCACCCACCTGCTCGGCCTCATCCAGGCGCTCCCCCTCGGCGACCTCAACGAGATCGCCCGCCTCACCGCGAAGATCGCCTTCCCGATGCGCGACCTCTTCGACGAGGCCCTGCGCGCGAGGGTGAAGCGCGCCTTTGTCGAGGCGCCCGCCGACCGGCCGCCGCCGGCTGCCGCCGGCGAGCCCACGCCCCTTAAGCCCACCGGCGACGCCCGCCCCCTCGACCCCGAGGCCGTGGCCGCCTTCTTCGCCCCCGACGGCCCGCTCGGCCGCATGTTCGAGGGCTACGAGCCCCGCGAGCCCCAGGTCGCCATGGCCCGCGCCGTCGCCGAGGCCTTCAACCGCGGCGACCCGCTGATGGTCGAGGCCGGCACCGGCACGGGCAAGTCGATCGCCTACCTGACCCCCGCCGCTATGTTCGCCGCCCGCCGCGGCGAGCGCGTCGTCGTCTCGACCAATACGATCAACCTCCAGGACCAGCTCTTCTTCAAGGATATCCCAGCCCTCCAGCGCATTATGGCCGACGCCGCGCGCCCGCTCAGCGACGAGGGCGACCTGGTGATCGGCAGCCGGCACGAGCCCCCCTTCACGGCGGCGCTGCTCAAGGGCCGTGGCAACTACCTGTGCCTGAAGCGCTACAACGACCTGCGCCGCTCCGAGAATCTGGCCCCCGAGGAGGTCCGCACTCTGCTCAAGGTCCAGCTCTGGACCCCCACCACGGCCAGCGGCGACAAGGCCGAGCTGCTGCTGATGGACCGCGAGAACGCCGCCTGGTCGCGCATCAACGTCACCCCCGAGACCTGCACGGGCCCGCGCTGCCCCCACTTCCGCGAGTGCTTCTTCTTCCGGGCCCGCCGCGAGGCCGAGGCGGCCCACATCCTCGTCGTCAACCACGCCCTGCTGGTCGCCGACCTGGCCAGCCAGGCGAACGTGCTGCCCCCCTACGAGCACCTAGTCATCGACGAGGCCCACAACCTTGAGGATGTCGCCACCGACCAGCTCAGCTTCGCCGTCGACCAGGGCGCCCTGATCAAGTTCCTCGACGACCTCTTCCAGACCGGCGGCGTCCAGGTGGTCAGCGGCCTGCTCTCCGAGCTGCCCAACTACCTGCGCGAGAGCGCCGCCGAGCAGGCCTCGCGCGAGACGATCGAGCAGGCCGCCGAGCGGATCCGGCCCGCCCTGGTCCGCGCCCGCACCGCCGTCTACGACTGCTTCAACCGGCTCACCGCCTTCGTGGTCAACGAGGTCAGCAGCAACCAGTACGACCCGCGCCTGCGCCTGACCCCCGACGTGCGCAAGCTCGAGGGCTGGACCGAGATCCAGGCCGCCTGGTCGAACCTGGGCGACACCCTGGCGGTCATCGGCGACGGCCTGGGCAAGATCGAGAGCGAGCTGCGCGAGCTTGAGGGCGGCAGCGTGCCCGGCTACGACGAGCTGATGCTGCGGGTCGAGTTCCTGCACCGCTTCGCCACCGAGGTGCGCGTGCAGACCGGCCATATCATCTTCGGCAACGAAGAGAGCATCTGCTGGCTGACCCTCGACCGGCAGCGCGACACGCTGGCCCTCACCGCGGCGCCCCTGAGCGTGGCCGAGATCCTCCAGGCCCAGCTCTTCGCCCAGAAGCAGACCAGCGTGCTGGCCTCGGCCACGCTCACCGTCGAGGCCGGCTTCGCCTTCATAAAGGGCCGCCTGGGCCTGCCCGAGGCCGAGGAGCTGGTGCTCGACTCGCCCTTCAACTTCGAGCAGCAGGCCCTGGTCTACATCCCCAATGACATCCCCGAGCCCAACCAGCGCGGCTACCAGCAGGCCGTCGAGCAGGCCCTGGTCGAGCTGTGCGCGGCCACCGGCGGGCGCACCCTGGCTCTCTTCACGGCCAACAGCGCCCTCAAGCAGACCTACGCCGCCATCCAGGACCCGCTCGAGGAGCATGAGATCGCGGTGCTGGGCCAGGGCCTCGACGGCAGCCGGCGCTCGCTGCTCGAGCGCTTCAAGGAGTTCCCGCGCACGGTGCTGCTGGGCACGAGCAGCTTCTGGGAGGGGGTGGACGTGGTGGGCGACGCGCTCTCGGTGCTGGTGATCGCCAAGCTGCCCTTCAGCGTGCCGACGGACCCGATCTACGCGGCGCGCAGCGAGCTGTTCGACGACCCCTTCGGCGAGTACTCGGTGCCGCAGAGCATCCTGCGCTTCAAGCAGGGCTTCGGGCGGCTCATCCGCAGCCGCGACGACCGGGGGATCGTGGTGGTCCTCGACCGGCGGCTGCTGACCAAGAAGTATGGGCAGCAGTTCCTCGCCTCGCTGCCCCACACCCGGGTGCGCACCGGCCCCCTGAAGCAGCTGCCGCTGCTCGCGGCGCGGTTTCTGGTATAAAATAAAGAACCGCGGCCCGGGGCAGTGCCCGGGCCGCGGCGATCCAGGCTGTAAGGAGGTAGTAGCGGGCGCCGCGCCCACCGCCGCTACCGCGGCTGCTGCCGCCACC
>JAAXUL010000905.1 GCA_013336035.1 Chloroflexales bacterium | reverse complement strand
TTCAGCGCCGCCAGCTCGTCGATGCGCCGGCGCAGGGTCTGGTTCGTCTGGGTCAGGGCCAGCTCGATCAGCTTGCGCCGCGAGATGTCCAGGCAGACCCCGTTCCAGAGGATCAGGCCGTCGGCGAGCTCATGGGGGACCGAGCGCATCTGGAACCAGCCGATGCGGCCGTCGGCTTTGCGGCGGCGGGCCTCGACCTCGAACGGCGCCAGGTTGCGCACCGACTCCAGGTCGGCGGCGTCAACGGCGGGTCGGTCCTCGGGCAAGATCGTGTCGTGCAGCGCCCCGGGGTCGGCCATGGCCACCTCGGGGCTGAGGCCAAGCAGCCGCTCGACGCCGCCGCTGACATAGTTGAAGCGCACATAGCTGCCGTCGCGGCGCTGGACCACCTGGTAGAGATAGCCATCGGGGATGGCGTCGCTGATCGTGCGCAGCTGGCTCGCGCTCTGCTCGATCGCGAGCCGCGCCTCTTTGGTCTCGGTAATATCACGGGCCAGGCCGAGCAGCTGGGTCGGGTGGTCGCGCTCGTCGCGGGCGAAGACCACCTCGCGGCTGAGCAGCCAGCGGGTGGCCCCGTCAGGGCGGCGGGCCCGGTACTCGTACTCGATCACCTCATTGTCGGCGGCGCGCAGGCGAGCCCGTATCTCTGGGATGCGGGCGAAGTCCTCGGGCGTCATAAGCGTCGCGAGGATGTCCGGGCCCAGGCCGCGCGCCTCCTCGGACGTGTAGCCGAGCAGGCTGTAGACCTCGCGGTTGGCGAAGACATTGCGCTGCTCGCGCAGGTCGAAGACATAGATCAGATCGGGGCTGGCGGCGGTGACGCGCTGGATGAAGTAGTCGCGCTCGCGCAGCGACTCGAGCAGCCTCCGGCTCTGGAAGAATGTGGCGAACATCTCGGCGGCCGTGCGCAGCATCTGTACCTCGCCGTCGCTCCACGACCGCGCTACATCGGCGTCGCTCAGGCCGAGGAAGCCCCACAGGCAGCCGCTAAAGTGCAGGGGCATCAACAGCACCGACGCGGCACCCGCCTCGGTGAGGAGCCGCACAGAGTCGGGCCGCTCGCCCAGCAGATCGGCCACGGTGCCGCGGGCCGACCGGCCCGCGAACAGGTCGGCCACCAGCCACGGCGGGAACAGCCTGGCCGGCAGGCGGCCGGTGCGGGGGTCCGAGGTGGTCCCGGGCGCGCAGGCCTCGGCGATGGCCACGGCCACGAAGTCGCCCTCATCGGCGGCCCGCGTCTCGTAGATATAGGCCCGCAGGCAGCCCACCGCATCAAGCAGGTGCTGGAGGGCGCCGATCAAGACGTCGCTGGCGGCGTCGGCGCTCTCGAGCTGGGCCAGGAGGGCGCCCGAGCAGGCGGCCAGGGCCTGGGCGTGGGCCCGCTGCCGCTCGAAGGCGATGTTCGCCTCGAGGCGGCCGAGGAAGGCGCCCACCATCTCGGCCAGGGCGCCGAGCATCGCCAGCTCCTCGGCGTCGGGCGGGCGGTACGGGCCCGGGGCGCCGAAGCCGGCGAAGCCCCAGGCCCTCCCGTCGACGGTGACGAGGGCCGAGGCCAGGGCCGCGATGTTGCGGCGCTGCCAGAAGGCGTGGTTCACCGTCCCGGGGACAAAGGCCTGCTCGGCGCGGGCCGCCACAGGCTCGCCGCGCAGCAGCGGCTCGGCCACCTGGGGGCTGAGCGCGGTGACCGGGGTAGATGGCGCGGTGATCTTCGGGTCAGGCAGCTGGAACACCGGCCTGTAATGCAGCGCGCCGTCGCGCTCGTGAAAGGCGTACAGCCCGACGTGGGCCAGGCCGGCGCTCGTGCGAAACTCCTCGAACACCGCCGCGAGGAAGGCGTCGCGCTGGTGGGGCGCCACATTCGCGCGCAAGAGCGTCCGCGCGCAGCGGGCGATGGCGGCCTGCAGCAGCAGTGCCTGCGGCGGGCCAGGCGCGGGCAACCCTGGTGTGGTCTGGGGCAAGGGAACCATAGCACGCTCGCGGGATTTCGTTGCCGCCGCCGGAAGTATAGCATCTGCGGCGCGTATAGAGGGGGCGGCTAGCTGGCGTGGCGTAGCCGCCCCGCACTCAAGACAAGGAAGTGACTTATAATCTCAGCATCCGTAACACCCTCGCCCCTACGGAGGGGCGCCCAAGGCCGGGAGGCAAACCCATGGCGAGCCCGCTGCGTGACTTTCTCGAGATCCCCTACGACCAGCTGGAGGAGCTGAACCTGACCGCGAAGGCCCGGCGCCTGGCCCGCGTGCCAGCCGACGAGGCCCGCGAAGATCGTATGCGCTACCTCACCGACGAGAAGCGCATCAAGGCGGTGACTGTCTGCTTCACCGACCTTGAGGGCCGCCTGCACATGCTCGACTACGACAAGAAGTTTCTGCTCAAGTCGGCCGATAACCTGACCTTCGACGGCTCGTCGATCCGCGGCTTCACCGCCCAGGTCGAGTCGGACCTGCGCCTGGGCATCGACTGGGCCGCCTTCTACTGGCTGCCCGCCGACGTCTTCGGCCCCGGCAAGGTCATGGTCTTCGCCGAGGTCCAGGAGCGCGACGGGACGCCCTACCGCGCCGATCTGCGCTCGCGCCTCAAGGCCTACTGCGATGACCTCTACCGGCGCGACGGGACGGTCTGCAACGTCGCCAACGAGATCGAGGGCTTCATCTTCCAGGGCCGCTACGCCGAGCAGCGCTACCGCGAGCTGGGGGCCTTCGAGTTTGTCTCGACGGGCGGCTACTACCACACGCTGCCCAACGATCCGCTGCGCATGTTCATCGACACGGCGGCCGAGGCGCAGCGCGCCATGGGCTTCGCCAACGAGAAGGACCACCCCGAGGTGGCGCCCTCGCAGTTCGAGATGAACTACTCGTACACCGAGGCCACCATCGCCGCCGACCAGGTGCTGCTCTACAAGCTGATCTGCCGCCAGGTAGCCCACCGGCTCGATATGACCGCCAGCTTCCTGCCCAAGCCGGTCACCGGGGTCAACGGCAGCGGTATGCACACCAACATGTCGCTGGCCCGCGGCGACACGAACCTCTTCTGGGACGCCGCCGGCCAGGATGGCCTGTCCACCGCGGGCTGGGGCTTCGTCGACCGCATCCTCGCGAGCGGGCAGGGGCTCTGCCTGCTGCTCAACCCGAGCGTGAACGCCTACCGGCGGCTCGACCCGCACTACGAGGCGCCGAACCAGATCAAGGCCTCGGCGATCGACCGCGGCTCGATGGTGCGCATCCCCCTGGCCAACGAGCGCTCGTCCCGCATCGAGGTGCGCTCGATCGCGCCTGACGCCAACCCGTATATGGCGATCTACGCGCTGCTGCGCACCGGCCTCGAGGGGCCGCCGCCCGCCGACACGAGCGTGCGCGAGGGCCGCGAGATCCTGCCCGACAATGTCTATGACGCGATCGACGGCTTCCGGGCCAGCGCGCTGATGCGCGAGGTCCTCGGCGCCGAGGTGCACGAGCGCTACAGCGACCTGAAGCTGGCCGTGGCCCAGCGCTGCCCGCGCCTGCTCGGCACCCTGATCAAGCGCGCCGAGGTGCAGTTCCACCACGAGGTGACCAACCAGCAGCTCTGGAGCAAGTTCTAGCTGCGAGCGGGGCGAGCAGGGGAAGCCCCTGCCACCCCGTCTATCCGCGAGCGGAGCGAGCAGGGGAAGCCCCTGCCACCCCGTCTATCCGCGAG
>JAAXUL010000215.1 GCA_013336035.1 Chloroflexales bacterium | reverse complement strand
CTACGGAGGCAAAGGACTATCATCGCCGCGGAGAAGCCCTGGTGGGAGCCGGGGACCAGGATCGGCTACCACGCCGTGACGTGGGGCTACATCATCGGGGAGATCGTGCGCCGGGTGAGCGGCAAGGCGATCTCACAGGCGCTGCGGGAGGAGATGGCCGGGCCGCTGGGCGTGGCCGACGAGCTCTTCTTCGCTATCCCCCGTCCGAGCAGGGCCGGCTGGCCAGGCTGGAGGAGGCCGCCGTGGGGGAGGCCGCCGTCGGCGAAGCGATGGGCGAGGCGCCGCCCGCGGACTCGCCGCTGCTCAAGATCGGGCCGGCGGAGTGCACCACCGCGACGTACGGCAACCGCCCCGACGTGCGCGGCGCCAACATCCCGGCCGGCGGCACGGTGACCGCGCGCGCGGCCGCGCGGATGTACGCGGCCCTGCTGGGCGAGGTGGATGGCGTCCGGCTGATCTCGCCGGAGCGGCTGCACGAGGTGTCCGCCATGGCGATGAGCGGCCGCGACGAGATCTTCGGCTTCCCGACCGCCCTGTAACGAGCCCACACGCCACGAGAAAGGAGCCACGATGGTGTTTGTCCACGCCCCACCTGTTGCCGTTCCGACCTATAATGGATCTCGCGCCGAGCGCCACGGCCCCATCCGCAAGTCAGCCGAGCTCATGGAGCACTGACGAATAGGGATCATCTCCGATCCCGCAGCTTGGCCGGCGTTCGGGATGTGGCGGCTACCCGGCCCCTGTGCACGGTAGGGAGGAGACCGGCATGGACACGTTGACCGCGGCGCGGGCGCAGATGGAGGTATCGCTCGGCTTCCACATGATCTTCGCGGCGCTCGGCATCGGCCTGCCGCTGCTGATCCTGTTCGCCGAGGGGCTCTGGTTGCGCACCGGGGGGGAGCACTACCGCGCCCTCGCGCGTAAGTGGGCCAAGGCCATGGCCCTGACCTTTGTCGTGGGCGCCGTCTCGGGCACGGCCCTCTCGTTTGAGCTGGGGCTGCTCTGGCCGCGCTTCATGGCCTTCGCGGGCGGACTCATCGGCCCGGCCTTCGCCCTGGAGGGCTACGCCTTCTTCATCGAGGCGATCTTCATCGGCCTCTACCTCTACAGCTGGGAGCGCCTCTCGCCCCTGGCCCACTGGCTCACCGGCATCCCCGTCGCCATGAGCGGGATGCTCTCAGGCGTGCTCGTCGTCGCCGCCAACTCCTGGATGCAGAGCCCGGCCGGGTTCGAGCTGGTGGACGGGCGGCCGGTTGCCGTGGACGCGCTGGCGGTGTTCTCCACCCCATCCTGGCTGCATATGGCCTTGCACTCGACCCTCTCCTGCTACATCGCCACCGGCTTCGCCGTGGCCGGGGTCTACGCGCTGGGGCTGCTGCGCGGGCGCCGCGACGCCTACCACCGCTCGGCGCTGACCATCAGCCTGGCTATGGCGACGGTCGCCGCGCTGCTGCAGCCCCTCAGCGGCGACATAAGCGCCCGGGTCGTGGCGGAGCACCAGCCCGCCAAGCTCGCGGCGATGGAGGCCCACTTCGAGACGGGCAGCCACGTGCCTCTGCTGATCGGCGGGATCCCGGACGCGGAGCGGGGCGAGGTAGACTACGCCATCGCCATCCCGAGCGGGCTGAGCCTCCTCGTGGGCCGCAGCCCCGACACCGTGATCGTCGGCCTCAACGACATCCCGCCTGACGAGCGGCCGAATGTGCTGCTGACCCACCTCGCCTTTCAGGTGATGGTGGGCTGCGGGTTCGCCTTGATCGGGCTCGGGCTCTGGTTCTGGTGGGTGCGCTGGCGCCGCCCGGCGCCGGAGCCCCCCTGGCTGCTGCGGGCCCTGGTCGTCGGCGCGCCGCTGGGCTTCCTAGCCCTAGAGGCGGGCTGGATCGTCACCGAGGCGGGCCGCCAGCCCTGGGTGATCTACAAGGTGATGCGCACCAGCGAGGGGGTGACGCCGGTGACCGAGGTGCCAGTGACCTTCCTCGCCTTCAGCCTGCTCTACCTCGGGCTGGGCGTTGTGCTGGCCGCCCTGCTGCGCAGCCTTGCCATCGGGACACCGGCCAGCAAGCCAGCGCCCGGAGGGGAGGCGCCCCATGCCGCTTGAGGCTATCATCGCGGGGGTCGGCCTGCTGGCCGTGATCGCGTACGCGGTGCTGGCCGGGGCCGACTTTGGCGGCGGGGTCTGGGATCTGTTCGCCTCGGGCCCGCGCCGCGAGGCGCAGCGCGACGCCATCGCCCACGCCATGGGCCCGGTCTGGGAGGCCAACCACGTCTGGCTGATCTTCGTGATCGTCATCCTGTTCACCGGCTTCCCGCCGGCCTTTGCAGCCCTGAGTATTGCCCTCTTCGTCCCATTCCACCTGGTGCTGCTGGGGATTATCCTGCGTGGGACCGCCTTCGTGTTCCGATCGTACAGCCCCGAGGGCGCCCGGGGCTTGCTGCGCGCGGGCCAGCGGCGCTGGGGCGCCGTCTTCGGCGCGGCGAGCGTGGTGACGCCAGTGCTCCTGGGGATGTGCCTGGGGGCGGTCTCGACGGGCGGGCTGCGCGTGCGCGACGGCGAGGTGCAGGTGAGCGGCACGCCCCCCTGGCTGGAGCCCCTGGCGGTGATGATCGGGCTGCTGGCCCTGGCGATCTGCGCCTACCTGGCCGCGGTCTACCTCGCCAACGAGGCGGCGGACGAGCTGCGCGAGGATTTTCGACGGCGGGCCCTGCTGGCCGGCACGGCCGTGGTGGCCCTCTCGGCCGCCCTGCTGCCGCTCCTGGTTATCACGGCGCCCCATCTGTGGGGCGGTCTGCTCAGCCTGCGGGCCATCCCCATCATGGCCATCGGCATCGTGGCGGCCCTGCTCTCGGGCTGGGCGCTGCTGCGACGTCGCTACCGGCTGGCCCGGCTGGCGAGCGTGGCTCAGGTAATCTGCCTGCTGGCGGGGTGGGGCGCCGCGCAGTACCCCCACCTGATCTACCCCGACGTCACGCTGGAGTCAGCGGCCGCCGGGGCGGCGACCCTGCGCTTCGTGCTCTACAGCCTGCCGCCCGGGCTCGCCATCCTGCTCCCGTCGCTCTGGCTGCTCTTCCGCGTCTTCAAGGGCGAGACGTTCCGACGCGACGCCGGGCCCCCGCCAGCTTAGAGAGGTTTCTGCAAGCCTTGGGATAACCTTGCGCCGCGATAAGGAAGGCGGCTACTCCGTGATTGGGCGGGTGCCGCCCCAGGTGAGCACATCGCCGATGCGCCTGCCATCCCAGCGGGTCTACAGACCATACTGCTCGCGCACGAGATCGCCGAGGCCGAGGGCGTCCAGCTTGGCCAGTGGCGCCAGCAGGGTCACCGTCACCACCCCAGGGTGGCGGCCGATCTCGATGCCGCCGGTGATCGTTGCCCGGTTCTTCACCTCGTCCACGCTCATGCCCAGCAGCGTCGCCGCGCGCCGCAGGCCGCTGTCGGTCGCGGCGTTCAGGTTCGGCCCGCTGCCGACGAAGCTGATCGGCCCGCTCGCCTCTAGCCCGGACAGCCCCCACTGGCGGGCCAGCTGCTCGGCGGCGGCGCGCTCCTCGGCGCTCAGCGGCCGGGCCAGGGGCGGCAGATCGTCCGGGCGCATCAGCAGGATCGGCCCGTCGTTGCCGAGCCCCTTGAGCACGCTGACCCGCAGGGTCGCCCGGCCTGAGACATCCGCCGTGTGGCCGGCGATCTCGCCGTCGCCCTGCATCGCGTGCATGTCGCCGAGGTAGACCCCGCCGCCCGGCACCTTCACCGGGCAGATCAGGATGGCCCCCGCCCGCACCGCGTCAATGTCCATATGCCCGTCCGTGCGCCGCTCCAGGTCCTCGGCGGTCAGCCCGTACTGGTGGGGCGCGCCGACGAGGGATTGGCCGAAGTCACCGGCGTTGTGCGAGTCGGGCATATCGACCGCGGGAGTCGTGCCGATATTGCCCAGGAAGGGGCGCATGCGCGTGGCGACCAGGGCCAGGTCCGCGGGGGCAAAGAGCAGGATCGAGTACTGCTCGGCGTTGGCGGGGAGCGCGCTATTGCCGCGCGGATCCGCGGCGGCACGGTCAGCCCCGGCCCGGTCGAGGGTGACGGCGACGCCTGCGGCCTGGTCAAAGGCCATAGTGTAGCCGTGGGGCATCGAGAAGGAGCCGGCCGGCGCGCCGCAGTGCTTGCAGCGGATGGCCTGCTGGCCGGTGCCCTCGATGTAGGTCTCGGGCCAGGGGGTGCCGCAGCCCGGGCAGAGGTGGGCGACGTAGGGGTCGCCCTTGCAGGCGGTGGGGATGGCGCCGTCGGTGCCGGAGGCGGTGGCCAGCGAGGTGACGCTGATCTGCTCGATGCGGATGACCAGGCCGTCGCCGACCTCGGCGCCCTCGACGGCGACCGGGGCGGTGCACTCGTGGCCGCCGCGGAAGTGCGGGGTGATCATCGGCCCCCAGCAGCCGGGGGCGGTCTCGGCGACGATCACGCCGCCATCGGCGACGGGGCCCTGCATCGGCTGGCTCGGGCCGACCTGACCGCGGGTGTAGCGCGCGATCTCGACATGTTCACGGACCGGGTTCGCAACTGCCATAGGTGGAACCTCCTTCGTTGGCGTCGACACCAGGGCCTGCCCACCGGGTGGCACCATGCCAGCGGCGGGCGAGGCGGGCTGGGAAGCGTAGGGATACCGACATGATACCCCTGGCATCCCGGCGCGTCAATCTCCAGCCCGTCTATAGGGCGGCGTCAACCTGCGCCGCCTCCGGCGGGAGGAGCGGGAGCCTGCGGCCCCGAAGAATCTTCTTTTTCTCGGGGTGTGGGGCTACGCCCCAACGCTTCGTGCGGCAGGGCAATACCGGAGGGAGTCGCATACCTGGCGCGAGCCCGAGCTTGCGCCTCTGATAAAGGCCTGCTACCCTGCGCTATAGGATAGACGCCAGCCTCCGCTCCAGCCCAGCGTGCGCGCCGCCCGGCGCAGCCTGGTCTCCTTCCGCGGAAGGCAGCCCAGGCGATATGGCCGCCCCCGGCCAGCCCCAGCGCGCTCCGCGAGGAATGAAGCGAACCCTACGCGTGGGAAGCAGCGCCGCAGCAGGATGAAGCGCAAACCACGAAAGCGATGGTCGACCGATGGAGACGCACGAGATACAGCGGGTGCTGCGGGCGCGCTACGGCGGGGTTGAGGCCAGCGATGTGCTGGTCCAGTTCGCGCGCATCGAGCTTCAGCGCCCGGACGCCCTGGTCTGGATGCAGAACGGCAAATTCTACGAGGTCTATGGCAACGCGGCGCGCCTGCTGGGCCGCCTGCTCGACCTGCGCGTGGCGGAGAAGCCGCTGATGACTGGTGCGAATCGCCAGCCGGTCATGCTGGCCATGACCGGGATCACCATTGGCAGCGAGCGCGAGCATCTTGGCCGGCTGCTGCGTATGGGCTATCGGGTCGCGATCGGCCGCGAGGTCGACGGCGAGCGCGATGGGGCGATCAAGGCGCGGCAGCTGGAAGAGGTCATCACCCCAGGCACTCTCTTCGACGAGGATCTGCTGGGCGACGAGCGGCAGCTGCTCGCCGCGGTTGATCTGGGCCACGAGCGGGCGGGGCTGGCGCTCGCCGATGTCTCGACTAGCTCTCTCTGGTGCCAGGAGTGGGCCGGGCCGGACGCCCACGATCGCCTGATGGACGAGCTGGCCCGGACGGGGCCGGCCGAGCTGCTCTGCAACGGCGACCTGCCGCGCGAGGACCGCGAGCGGCTCGGCGGCGCCAGCGGGATCACGCGCCTCGAGGGTGAGCGAGCCCAGCGCCACCGGGCGCTGTGCGATGAGCTGGGCGTGATCAATAGCTACCATGTGGGCCGCCTGTCGCCGCTCCCAGGGTGGTGGTTTACCGCCGAGCTGTGTCAGGAGGCGCTGCAGGCTCATTTTCAGACGCTCGACCTCCGCCCTTTTGAGCTTGCCGACCGGCCATACGCGATGCGCGCGACAGGCGTGCTGATCCGCTACCTGCGCTGGAATCGCTTCCCGGCGATCGCTCGGCTGCAGACAGTGCGGCTCGGCGGCGGCAGCCACCTGCTCCAGCTGGACGCGACCAGCCGGCGGACGCTCGATATCCTCACCGGGCCCGACGGCACCCCATACGGCTCGCTGCTGGCTGTCCTCGACCAGACGCGGACGCCCATGGGCGGGCGCCTGCTTAAGACCTGGCTTACCCAGGGCCTCCGGGACCCGGCACGCCTGGCCGTCCGCTATGATGCGGTCCAGGCCTGCGTTCAAGATACGCTCGCCCGCGAGGAGATCCGCGCGCAGCTGGGCCGTGTCCGAGATCTAGAGCGCGTCGTCAACCGCTTGCTCATTGGGCCGGATCGGGCCGCTCCGCGAGATATGGCCCGACTGCGGGACGCGCTGGAAGCCGCCGAGACACTCGCAGCGGCGCTGGCGAAGCTTGGCGGGCTGGGGCTCGAGGCCTACGCTCCGCCCTCCGAAGGCGCCGCGCTCCTCGCACAGGCGCTGGCCGCCGCCCCACGCCCCAGCCTGACGCCGCGCGCCGACGCCGAGGCGGGCGCGCTGCTGGCGGCCGGGTGGGACGCCGAGCTTGATACATTTCTGGCCCAGGAGCAGCAGATCCTGGCGGAGGTCGAGCGCTTTGTCTCCGGCCTATACCTTACGACAGGGATCAAATCGCTCCAGCAGAAGCGCGATGGCCGCACGGGGCAGATCGTCCTGACAATCTCGGCGAGCGACGCGCGGAAGGTGCCGGCCGGCTGGAGCCGCGTGGTCAAGGGGAAGGAGCAGTACACCACCGATCAGCTCAGGCAGCTCTCTGAAGCGTTGATCGAGGTGGAAGCGCAGCGCATCGATGTCGAGCAGGCGGCCTGGCGGCGGTTGTGGCGGCGCATTGCCGACCAGGGGCCGCGGCTGATCCAGCTGGCCCGTGACCTGGCGCATATCGATGTCGTGGCCACGCTGGCCCACGTGGCCGTGCGCGAGCGGTGGACTCGGCCGCAGATCGTCGCGGATCGCGTGCTCTCAATTGTGGGCGGCCGCCACCCCGTGGTTTGCCGCGCCGTTGATGGGTACATCCCAGCGACCGTGCTCCTTGATCAGTCAGCCCGGCTGATCACCCTCACCGGCCCGAACATGTCCGGCAAGTCGACGCTGATGCGCATGGTCGCCCTGTGTGTCGTCCTGGCCCAGATGGGCTCGTTCGTGCCGGCCGAGGCGATGACCCTCGGCTTGTGCGACCGCATTTTCACCCGCATCGGCGCGGCAGAGGATATCGCGAGCGGGCGCAGCACGTTTCTGGTCGAGATGACCGAGGTCTCGACAATTATCCATCAGGCCACCGCCGACAGCTTCGTCGTGCTTGACGAAGTCGGCCGGGGGACAGCCACCTATGACGGGATGGCGCTCGCTGAGGCGATCGTCGAGCATCTCCACAACGTCACGCGCTGCCGGGGGGTGTTCGCCACCCACTACCACCACCTGGTCGCGATGATCGGCCAGCTTCCACACGTGGCCTGCTTTCAGATGGGTGTCCGGCGCGATGACGATCGGCTGGTCTTTCTCCATACGCTCCAGCCAGGCGTGGCCGAGGGGTCATTCGGGATCGCCGTCGCGCGCATGGCCGGGCTTCCAGCCCCGATTCTGGCCCGCGCCCAGGCCCGCCTCACCGCACTCGAGGCAGAGCAGCGCCAGCGCCTCCCCACCGAGGAGGTATCCCTCGACCAGCTGATCCGCCAGATCGAGCTGCTCGACACGCGTAGCATGCTGCCGCAGGAGGCCACGGCGGCAATTCGAGAGCTGCAAAGCCTGTGTCGCGCGCTGCTCGGCGCCCACCAGATCGCCGGCGCGCCGACCTGCTCGTGACAAGCGCCGACAACATCGACCCATGAGGAGCCGACCCCAATGCCTCGTCCCCGCCTGCTGCTCACCCTGCTCATCCTTCCGCTCGCCCTCGCCGCCTGCGCCGATAGCGCCGAAACGCCTACGCCCCGCCCTGCCGCCACCCGGCCCACCGCCGCGCCCACGTCCGCCGACGACACCTGGCTGATCATGCTCTATGAGGATGCCGACGACCAGGTGCTCGAGCAAGACATGGTTACCGACCTCAATGAGGCCGAGCGGGTCGGCTCCTCTGACCAGGTCACCATCGTCGCCCAGATCGACCGCTACAAGGGCGCGTTTCGCGGCGATGGCAACTGGACCCTTGGCTGGGCCTACACCGGCTTTCTTGGGGGGCTTGTGGATAGCCCGACCATGGATGGCCGTGATCTGAGTCAGGCGATTGTGAGGAGCTATATCGAGCAGGACCAGCGGATCGTGGATGATGCGGCGCGCGCGGAGTTCGTGGCGGAGACCTTTGACACAACGAAGGCGCGCAGCGCGCGCGCTGTGGCCGACGACATGAGCCACGATATCACCCTGAGCGCCTATGACACCGCCGCCCTGCCCGATCTGCTCGCCGCCCTGGACAGCTTTAGCCTCGCCCTGAGCAAGCTCAATAAGAAGACGGTGGCCTCGGCACGCACCTACGCCCAGCGCTTCGAGAACACCTTCGGCGACGGCCCATCGCCCTATATCGACCTGGGCAGCTTCGCGGCCCTCATCCGCAAGAAGACCGACAGCGCGCCGGCCACCGCCGCCGCTGACGACCTGCTCGCCGCCATCGAGCGGGCCGTCATCGCCGAGAAGCATGGCGACGAGCGCTCCGGCGCCAGCGAGCTCACCGTGGCCGACCTGGAGCTGTCCGCTGAGGAAATCAACCAGGCCGACTCGGTGACGGTAGGCGTCAGCGTGGACGGTGAGCAGGTGGGCTTTATCTACTTCTTTACTGGCTTCTACAACCCTGAGGACGACAGCATCCTGTACGAGGCGTACGCCAGCGTGACCGTCAATGAGTAGTATCACATCGCAATGGTGCTCGGCCGTCAGAGCTCCAGGCGTGCGCCGCAACCGGGGCAAAACTTCACGCTCGCCCCGACCTCCGCCCCGCAGCTGCGGCAAGCCCAGCGCAAGCAGCCGGTGCCCGGTCTCGTTGAGCTGCGGGTGCGCCTGGCTGCGCTCGGCGCCGCCGCCCACGCAGAAGGATCGAGAGCAGGGCGACGGCGCCAAGGCCAACGGCGAGGACAAAGAAGATGGGCACAAGCACGAGGACGAGTTCTGTCATGCAGGTATCCAGCGCTGGAGGAGGAACTCAAGGCGACGAGGCGAACCGGGCAAGCCGGCCAGGCGCGGGCCACTGCACTGAGCGCACCGATGCGCAGTGGGCCGCCCTGGTGGAAACGTGCAGCTCCATTGCTGCCAGCCATCTAGCTGCGCCGCGCCCCTGCTCGAGGCGAGGATGAGATTGCCCTCGGAGATGATGGCAGTTGCGGAGCTTGCCCAAGTATAGCATCTGGACCCGAACGCAGGACTCGCAGCCGAAAGCGGGACTTATGGCACTCCTCGGCCGTCATATGCGCCGCTCTACGCGGGCCGCCGTCGGTCAGCGCAGCCCGGCGAACAGGTCGTCCTCGGTCGCGCGCCCGCCGCTCACCAGGCTGAGCGCCCGGTAGAGCGTCTGCACGCCCCAGAGACGAGCGTGCAGCTCGTCGGGCAGCGCGGCCAGCCGCTCATACTCGGGCAGCTGGCTGCGGTGGCATGCCACGGCCCGCCACGCCGTTCGCCAGTGGGCCGTGGCGTCGATCCGGGTAGTGATCGCCCAGCCGGGCCAGCCCGGGCAAGAGCGGGTCTCCCCATCGACCTCTATGCGCAGCCCGCCGAACACCGCGTCAAAGGCCGCCATCGCGTCGTGGTCGGGCGCGAGGTAGTAGAGCTTGGCGACACGGTGCGCCGGCGCGTCGACCGCGCAGACATAGTGCGGGTCGGCGGCGGCGACAACCGCCGCCGTAGTCAGCTGGGCGATCGCGATGTGGTCGGGGTGGCCATAGAAGCCGGTCGGGTCGAAGGTCACCACCACCTGTGGCCGGATCCGGCGCAGCGCGGCGACGATCTTGCCGGTCGCCTCCTCGGGGTCAGCCCGGTCGAGATCGCCGTCCAGGTAGTCCATGAAGGTGACCAAGCGCAGGCCGAGCATAGCGGCGGACGCGCGCAGCTCGGCCTCGCGGATACGCCCGAGGGCCTCGGGGCCGGGGTACGCGTCAGGGTCGCCGGTCCAGCC
>JAAXUL010000904.1 GCA_013336035.1 Chloroflexales bacterium | reverse complement strand
CAACCATCGTTAATGGGACAGTTCGAGCCGCCGCCACGAGGTGCGCCGCCGGCCGCCCGGCGATCCTCGGCCGACTCGCCGGTAAGCACGGCGCGGCGGCTCAGGCTGATCTTGCCGCTGCTAGAGTCGACGCCGATCACCATCACATTGATCTCGTCGCCGAGCTGAATCACGTCCTCGACGTTCTCGACCCTGGTCTCGGCCAGCTCGCTAACGTGGACCATGCCGTCCTTGCCGGGGAGGATGTTGATGAAGGCGCCGAAGGGCTTGATGCTGACCACCTTGCCGAGGAAGATATCGCCGACCTTGGCCTCGCGGGTGAGGCCCTCGACCAGAGCGACGGCGGCCTTGGCGGCCTCGCCGTCGGCGGTGGTGATGAAGACGCGTCCGTCGTCCTCAACATCGATCTGGGCGCCGGTGGTATCGACAATGCTGCGGATGTTCTTGCCGCCGGGGCCGATCAGGGCGCCGATCTTCTCGACCGGGATCTGGACGGTCAGGATGCGCGGCGCGTGGGGCGACATCTCCTCGCGGTGCGTGCTGATCACCGCGTTCATCTTGTCGAGGATGAAGAGGCGGCCCTGGCGCGCCTGCTCGAAGGCCTCGCGCATGATCTCGTAGGTGATGCCGGTGGTCTTAATGTCCATCTGCAGGCCGGTGATGCCCGTGGCGGTGCCGGCCACCTTGAAGTCCATGTCGCCGAGGTTATCCTCGAGGCCCTGGATGTCGGTGAGCACCTTGTGGCGACCGTCGGGGTCGCTGATCAGGCCCATGGCCACGCCGGCCACGGGGGCCTTGAGGGGCACGCCCGCGTCCATCATGCTCAGGCTAGAGCCGCAGACGCTGCCCATCGACGAGGAGCCGTTCGAGCTGAGGACCTCGGAGACCAGGCGCAGGGTGTAGGGGAACTCGCTCTGGGGCGGCAGCACCGCGTAGAGCGAGCGCTCGGCCAGGGCGCCATGGCCGATGTCGCGGCGGCGGGGCGAGCCGATGCGCTTGGCCTCGCCGGTGCTGTACGGCGGGAAGTTGTAGTGGTGGATGTAGCGCTTGGTCGTCTCGATGCCCAGATCGTCGAGGCGCTGCTCGTCGCCGGGCGAGCCGAGGGTAGTGATCGTGAGCACCTGGGTCTGGCCGCGCGAGAAGAGGCCCGAGCCG
This sequence comes from Chloroflexales bacterium, assembly GCA_013336035.1. Classification (GTDB taxonomy): domain Bacteria; phylum Chloroflexota; class Chloroflexia; order Chloroflexales; family Chloroflexaceae; genus CAIWXH01. Next base: position 2,492 of record JAAXUL010000904.1, on the reverse strand, counting down.
TGGACGCGGGGGATGACCCCGACATCAACGCTGATCGGGCGGATCTCGTGGGGCGCGCGGCCATCGACGCGGATGCCCTCGTCGAGGATAGCGTCGCGCACCTCGGCCTTGAGCAGCTTCTCAAAGGCCTTGGCGACCTCCTTGCTGCGGGCGGGCACCTCCTCATCGGGCTCGTCGGCGGTGAAGTGGGACACCACCTCGGCCTTGAGGGCGGCGGTGCGCTCCTCGCGCTCGGTCTTGTTGGCGCTGCGTACGGCCTCGCGCAGGCGCTTGCCCATCCAGCCGCTGATCGTCTCCTCGAGGGATGTGTCGCTTGCCGGGGGCACAAACTCGCGCTTAGGCTTCCCGCAGAGGCGCACCAGCTCCTCTTGCAGGTCACAGAGCTGCTTGCAGACGGCGTGGCCCTCCATCACGGCCTGGAGCATCTCGTCCTCGGTCAGCTCGAAGGCGCCGGCCTCGACCATCAGCACGGCGTCGCGCGTGCCGGCGACAACCAGGTCGAGGCGGCTCTGCTCCATATCGGCCATCGGCGGGTTGGCGACGATCGCACCGTCGATATGGCCCATCTGCACGGCGCCGACGGGGCCCTTGAAGGGCAGGTCGCTGATCGCGAGGGCGGCCGAGGCGCCAATGATCGCCAGGGGGCCGGGGTCATTCACCATGTCAATCGAGAAGGTGGTGATGATGACCTGGACCTCGTTCTGGTAGCCTTTGGGGAAGAGCGGGCGTAGGGGGCGGTCGGTGAGCCGGGAGGTGAGGATGGCGGTGGTGGTGGGGCGGCCCTCGCGCTTGAAGAAGTTGCCGGGGATCTTGCCCGCCGAGTACATCCGCTCCTCGTAGTCGACCGTAAGCGGGAAGAAGTCGATGCCCTCGCGCGGCTCCCTGGCGCCGACCACGGTGGCGAGCAGCACCGTGTCGCCGTAGCGCACTGTCACGGCCCCGTCGGCCTGCTCTGCAAATCGGCCTGCCTCGAGGGTGAGGGTACGGCCGGCGATCTCGGCGCTAACCGAGAACACTTGTCGTTCTGTCATAGCTCTCTACATTCCTCCGTGTGTCCGATACCTTAATGATCGCGCGCCGGAGGGTTGGGGTTCGGCACTGGAGATCGCCAGCGGCCCTGGGCCCCTGGCGATCTCCAATCCCGAACGTCCTTCGCCCCGGCGAAATAGCACAGGAGCACCGGCGGTCACGTGCCGCTGGTGCTCCCGGTGTATACACAACAGTGTGGCATCAATGCGCTGCCTAACGGCGCAGGCCAAGCCTATCGATCACGCTGCGGTAGCGCTCCTTGTCGCGGCTCTGCAGGTAGTTCAGCAGGCGGCGGCGCCGACCGACCAGCTTCAGCAGGCCGCGGCGCGAGTGGTGATCGTGGATGTGGGTGCGTAGGTGCTCGATCAGCTGGTTGATCCGCTCGGTGAGCAGGGCCACCTGGACCTCGGGCGAGCCCGTGTCGCTTGTGTGGACCTGGTAGTCACCGATTACCTTGTTCTTCTCGTCCTTCTCAAGCGCCATTATTTTCCTCCTGGTAATCGCGGACGGGCCTGGCGCAGCCCGCCGTTCGGGACGCTAAGCGGGGGCATTATACCACACCTTGACAGAACGTGTGGAATGCCCTGGCGCAGCGGGTTGAGCCGGCAGACCCTCTGGGGTATAATTTTTCGTAACCCGCCGCACGCAATTGATCACCAGCTAATGCTGTGAGAGGTTCGTGATGTCTGACCCGCAGACCCCCGAGACGCCGCCCCCGGCGCCCGATAGCCCAATAGCGCCGCCCGCCCCCGAGCCGGCGCCATACGAGTACGCCGCCCAGCCCGGGCCACCCGCCTACCAGGGCCTCGCAGAGCCCGCGCCCCGCGGTCGCCGCCGCCTGCTCATCCTTATCGCCGCGGCCCTGGCCGCCTTCGTGGCCTGCTCTGTCGTCGCCCTGGTCAGCATTGTCCTGCTCACCCCCGCCGTGCGCAACCGGATCCCTTTCCTCGCCGCCAGGGCCGGCAGCGGGCCGCCGCCCGAGGCCCCCAACAAGTTCGTCGCTCAGCCCGGCGGCCGCGTAAGTATCAGCGACGACTTCAGCGGCTGGCAATACTTCGAGCTGCCCTTCAGCGCTTTCAACCGCAAGGAGATCGGCAACGGCGCTCCCAACGACGGCTTCGGCCTGACCGAGGTCCACGGCTGGGCCCTGGGCTCGATCACCACGCCGGCCCCGCAGACCTGGTACGTCGACAACGCCACGGTGTACGGCACGGCCCCGGTCAAGCCACCGATCGCGGGCGGTGCAAAGTGGATCGATGTGAATCTGAGCAGACAGCGGTTGACCGCCTACCAGGGTAATACAGCCGTGTTCAGCGCGCTCATCAGCGGCGGCCTGCCGCGCACACCCACGGTCGTCGGCCGCTTCAAGGTCTACACCAAGTTGACATCCACCCGCATGCGCGGGCCGGGCTACGACCTGCCCAACGTGCCGTATACCATGTATTTCTATCGGGGCTACGCGA
>JAAXUL010000903.1 GCA_013336035.1 Chloroflexales bacterium | reverse complement strand
GATACGGTACGTCCGGATGACACGGCCAACCCTTGTGATGCGGGGGTCGTCCATCTCGGTAAAGGGCTTGCCTTCGGCCGCCACGTCGATCCGCATGCTGCGGAGCTTCCAGATATTGAAGATCTGGCCACGATAGCCCATGCGGGGTTGCGTGAAGAAGGCGGGCCCCCGGGACTCAAACCGGATCAGGAGGGCCGTCACGCCGATGATGACAGCGGCCGGACCTGCGAGAAGCGCCACGGCCAGGGCGCTCGCGCCGAGGCTCGCCAGCCAGCCCAGGGGCAGCAGCGGGCCGCCTGTGTTGGGCAGCGCGGCCGGCACGGGCACTGGCTGCTCGCCGGGCACCGGGGCGATCGGCACCACCGGCAGGGCCGCGCCGGCGCCCTGGGCAATCCGCCCATCGGTGCCGATGTTCACCGGCGAGCTAGCGGCGATGTACTGCTCCACCAGGTCCGACAAGATCAGGCCGGTGTCAACCTTGTCGGTGCCGTCGGCGAAGGCCGTGTAGCCGTCGCCGCCCACCAGCTGGAAGTTATTGGTGGCCACGCGAAAGCTGGCCGCCGGGTCGAGCAGCTGATTGTTATAGGTGATCGCCGTGACCCGCTGGCCGGCCGGGAGGGCCGGGTCGAAGGCGAAGCGGAAGCCGGCGATCTGCGGGAAGCGGCCGGCGCCGGTCTCGACCTGGCTCACGCCATTCTCGAGGGCCGCCCTCAGCTGGGCGCCAGTGATCGTTGTCAGGGCCAGAGTGTTGCCGAAGGGCAGCACCTCGAGCACGCTGCCCACCGTCACCGGGCCGGCGGGGATCGAGGTGCGGATGCCGCCGCCGTTGGTGATCGCGATCTGGGCCCCATCATCCTTGCCGCTCGCGAGCATCGTCTCGGCGACGAGGTCGCCGAGATTAGTCTCCTTGCTGCGCACATCGGCGCGCTTGCCGTTCAGCTCAACGGCGGCCTCGCCCACCACACGCTTGCGCAGCGTGTCGAGGCTGCCCTTGAAGACATTGATCCGGGCCTCGAAGCCCGGGTCGGCCTCAAGGCTGGCCTTCACCTCGGTGGGGTTGCCCTGCACATCGATCACGCGGCCGGCGGCGTCAAAGCTGACCGTGATATCGCCGAGCCAGCGGCCCCACTCCCAGTCGGTCACCACCACCACCGGGCGCCCGTCGGGGCCAGCGATCAGCTCAGGGTAGGTCGGGCTTGTCACGCCGTTCATCGGGGCCATGGGCGTATGGCTATGGCCGCCGATAAGCATCGCGATGCCGGGCACCGTACGGGCGATCTGGCGGTCCACATCAATGCCGACGTGGGTCAGGCCGAAGATCTTGGTCGCGCCCTGGGCCTCCAGGGCCGTCACCTGGGCCCGCGCCGCCTCGATCGGGTCCGTGAAGGTCAGGCCGCGCGCGCCCAGGGCCAGCTCAGCAGTATCCGCGGCGATCACGCCGAAGAAGCCGAGCCTCTCGCCGTCCTTCTCGATCACCACGCTCGGGCGAAACTTGCCCGCGAGCGGCGAGCCCGCCGGGGCGACGATGTTGGCGCTCAGCGCCGGGAACGCTGCCCGCGAGAGGAAGTCGGCCAGTATCTCCTGGGTCTTATCGAACTCGTGGTTGCCAAGCGTCATAAGCTCGTAGCCCATGGCGTTATAGAACTCGAGGTCGGCCATCCCGTTGAACTGGTTAAAGTAGAGCGTGCCCTGGAAGATATCGCCCGCGTCGACCAGCAGGGTCGGCACGCTCGAGGAGGCGCGGATCTGATCGATCAGGGTCTTGCGGCGCGAGACACCGCCATGGAGTGGATTGCCATCGCTGCCCGCGACCGGCTCGATGCGGGCGTGGTGGTCGTTGGTGTGCAAGATGCGGATGCGGTAGGCGGGGTTGTCCTGGGCCAGGGCTAGCCGGTAGCTGCCGTCGCTGTAGACCCAGAGCATCGCCCCGGCGCCCAGAGCAACGCTGCCTTTTAGAAACCGTCGGCGCGAGATCTTCTCCATCGACCGTCTCCTAAGTATGCACTTCTCCGCAAACAGGCGTGGCCTATCGTAGCTTAGCAATTCCTTTTTGTAAAGCCACATCTGACATAACGCTCGGTCAAAGCCCGGCGGGCCGCTCGTTCAGAAGAGTGAGCGACAGCGCAAATCTATGGCGGAGCACCATATGGCTACGAAGAAGAAGGCCCTGGTTCTCTCGGGGGGCGGGGCCCGCGGCGCCTACCACATCGGCGCGATCTCAGCCCTGGTCGAGCAGGGCTGGATGGAGGATGGGCGGGGCCCCGACATCGTCGCCGGCACCTCGATCGGCGCGATCAACGCCGCCGCCCTGGCGTCAGGCCTCACCGTCGCCAGGCTCCAGGCCGCATGGCTAGCCATGCACACCGAGGACGTCCACCGCCTCTCGGGCGACCTACCGCCCATCGCCAGGCCCCTGGTCCGCTTTCTGCTGCGCAGCGTCCTCACCTCGCAGGCCCACGGCGGCGAGGCCGGCTACGACCTGCCCGCCGAGGAGCAGGCCCAGAGCGCCCGAAGCCTCATTGGCCGCCTCAACCAGATCTTCCGCTGGCGCCCATTCCGCAGCCTGCTCGACACAGCGCCCTGGCGGCACACCCTGGCCGGGTGGATGGACTTCGCGCGCATCAACAGCCCCGCCGCGCCCGCCCTGCTCATCGCCGCCACCGAGCTGCACACCGGGGCCCTCGAGGTCTTCTGCAACCGCCCCCTCCACGGCCGTCCCGCCGACAGCATCGCCATCGACCACCTCATGGCCTCGTCGAGCATCCCGGTCGTCTACCCGTGGACCGAGATCGGCGCCGGCAAGTACTGGGACGGCGCCGTCCTCGCGAACACGCCGCTCGACCCGGTGATCGACCTGGCCGGCGAGGATGACCTCGACATTATCGTGGTCATGATGACGCCCTGGAGCGCCGCGCCCGTCGCCGATAGCGGGGCCGCCCCCCTGCCCCAGGACCTCGTGCAGGCCCTCACGCTCACGCTCGACTGGGCCCTGCTGGCCTCGTACCGCGTAGCCTTCGAGTCGCTCCAGCAGCGCAACCAGCTCGCCGAGGCCATCGCCCGCCTGCGGGCCGCCGGCCTCGAGCCGCCCCCGGGGCCCACGCCGCGCCCGATCGCGATGCCCACCGTGATCGCCCCCGAGCGCCTCATGCCCCTCGAGTGGATCATCGACTACGAAGAGGCCAACCACCACCAGCTCTTCGCGCTCGGCTACCAGGACACGCTGCGGGCGCTGGCGGCGCGCGAAGGCTAGCGGGGGAACATCCGCGCTCACAGCAGCGTTGTACTCTTGAGTATAGATGCCCAGGGGCCATAGGCCCGACTTGACTCAGGAGTACACCAATGGAGACCCGTAACGCGACCCTGCTTGGCCTGCTCGGCGGCGCCCTGCTGGTGATCGCCCTGGCCGCCGGGGCCTTCGCCGGCGTCATGTTCACCCGGCCCGCCCCCGCCCAGGCCCAGGGCAGCGGCGTCCCCGGCATGCGCCAGGTCACCGTCATCGGCAGCGGCGAGGCCCGCATCGCCCCCGACATGGCCACCGTCCAGATCGGCGTCGAGACCACGGCGCCCACCACCCAGGAGGCCCTGGCCCAGAACACGGCCCAGGCCCAGGCGATCATCGACCAGCTGAAGCAGCTCGGCGTGGCCGACAAGGACCTGCAGACCCGCGGCTTCAACATCTACCCGACC
>JAAXUL010000902.1 GCA_013336035.1 Chloroflexales bacterium | reverse complement strand
CCGAGGTCGAGCGCGAGCGCCAGGCGCTCCAGGCCCAGGTGCTCAAGGCCGAGCTCGCCGTTCGCCTGGCCGAGCTCACCGCCGAGGCCAGCGAGCGGCGCATGGCCCGCCAGGAGGAGCTGCTCGCGTGCTACCCGCGCGCGGCGGAGTGGGAGTGGGCGGACACGCAGCTCGGCGTCGCACGGGCCCTGGCGGCGAACGGCCGGGTCGTCCTGCAGCTGGGCGAGCCCGGCGACCTGGCCCGCCTTCTGGGCCTCTACGAGCTCGTGAGGGATGGCGCAGACGAGGGCCAGGGGCTGCCGGCCGTGGCGGACGCGCAGCAGGCAGTGGGCGAGTCCGAGCCCGCGCCCCAGCATGGGCAGCAGAATGGTGATACACGCGGGCGCGGCCGGCACAGGACCACGGTGTCATAATCCCCAGCGCAATGATCCATGTGGATGATCAATCCATTGAAGAAAACTTGTATAATCCCTGTGCGCAATTGTCTATTACATTGTATCCTCCTCAGTGTCTTCCTATCAGACAGCGCTGTCTGTGTAGTGTGTGCCTGCCCACACTGCTGCGGGCAGGGTGTAGGATGAGGTAGGATCATGCAACGGGCTCTTACCCGGGTGCTCCTGGTTGACGATCACGCAGTGGTACGGAGTGGACTACGCTACTTTCTCGATAGCGTCGCCGACATCGAGGTGGTCGGCGAGGCGCCGAACGGTGTCCTGGCCCTGGCCCTGGTCGCCGAGCTTGAGCCCGATGTCGTGATGATGGACATGAAGATGCCCGATGGGGATGGCATTGCTGCGACCCGCCAGATCCACCAGCGCTTCCCCCATGTGCGCGTGCTGGTCCTCACGAGCTTCGCCGATGGTGGGCTTATTCAGCAGGCCCTGGGCGCCGGCGCCATCGGCTACCTGCTCAAGGATGCCTCGGGCCACGATCTGGTCGCGGCAATCCGCACCGCCTGCGCTGGCGCTCCCGTGCTCGACGCCGGGGCCACCCAGGCCCTGGTCACCAGCTTCAACGCCCCGCCCTGTCCTGGCGAAGACCTCTCCGAGCGCGAGCACACGGTCTTGCGCCTCATGACCACCGGCCTAAGCAATGACCAGATCGCCAATCGGCTCGACATCAGCCGGAACACCGTGCGCCACCACGTCCACAACATCCTCGCCAAGCTCGGCGTCACCAACCGCACCGAGGCCGTGAGCCTCGCGTTCGAGCATAACCTGGCGATCTGACGGGTCACACAGGGTGCATGAGCCCGGTCGACTATGGGACGGCCGGGCTCTTTGTGCTGCCCTGCGCCAACGCTGGCACTGGCCGCCAGTGGTACAGATGGATGGGCGGCCAGTGATCCATCCGGCGGGGCCGCCGCCAACCCCACGGACCTGAGACAGATGGCCCGTCGGCATCGTGTGCAGGGGCCGCCTGTGCGGTATAAACGCTGCACGGGCCTCATCTACGTCAGCGCAGGGGCGCTCTTGGCGGCAGGTGTGCAGGGAGGCGACAGCTCTCGGGGAAGGAGGCGCCTATTATGACCTCGGCCAATCGTATCGAGCTGATGAAACAGCAGCTCGATACTACACTCCAGTCCTTCGAGGAGCCGGCGCCGGAGCGGGCCGCCCCCGCGCCCGATCTGCTCAGTACTGCCACCCGCGTGGTCGTTGGCCCACTCCTGCTCGCGGCCGATGCCCTGTCCCTGCGCGCGCCGGCCTGGGAGCAGCTGGCGCAGGGCGAGGCCGCCATCTCGCCCACGCCAGACGGCGCGCAGGATCAACCGGCCGCACAGGAGCCCGTCGCAGAGCGCCGCCCCTGTGCTCGAGGATAGCTGAGGGCAGCACCGCCATGGCAGCAGCGCAGAGACAGCTCAGACCACCAGGTGATGACCCCGCGCCGGCCGTGCCGGCGTCACTGGTCGGCACGCCCGCCGGCTTCGTGAGCCGCCTGCTCGCCTTGCTGATCGACCTCGCCCTGCTCGGGGGCGCCCTGCTCGTCGGCGGGGTGATCTGGTATGCGCTGCTCTTCGTCATGCCGCGCGGGCTCTCAAGCATATTGCCGGCGGGCCTGCAGCGGCTGCTGTCGCTGCTCACAGAGGTCATCATCCCCGCCGTGACGGCAGTGATCGTGGTGTGCGGCTACTTTCTGTTCTTCTTCACCGTCACAGGCCAGACCATCGGCAAGCGGGCGATCGGCCTGCGGGTCGTGAGCGCTGAGGGCGGCAAGCTGCCAGTTCGCCGCGCGGCGCTGCGCCTGGCGGGCTATCTCCTCTCGGCCCTGCCGTTCTACTACGGATTCCTCGCCATGCTCTTCGACACGCGACGACGTACCTGGCACGACCGCCTGGCGCGCACGCTGGTAGTCTACGCCTGGGAGGCGCGGCCAGACGAGCGCTTTCTGGCCCGCGGGATCGCGCGGCTGAAGCGCTGAGGAGACGCCCTACGCTGTCCCTCATCAGCTTTAACTGCTTCGGCGGGCTGTCGTGGCGCCCGCGCCGCCGTCTGCTGACCCTGGCGCGCGAGCTGAACGACGCCCCGCCGACCATCGTCTGCCTGCAGGAGGTCCAGAGCCACGCCGCGCGGCGCCTGCTGATCGAGGCCTGCGCGCAGTACTCCGCCCACGCCTACGCGCCCGCTCTCCAGTCGCCGCGGGGAGCGCTGCTGACCCTCAGCCGCGTGCCGCTGCGGCAGGTCAGCTTTGAGCCCTATGGGGCGCAGGGGGCGTGGCTGGGGCCGACCCTGATGGATCGGATGACGGGGAAGGGCGCGCTGCTCGCGCGCTTCACCTGCGAGGGGGTGCCCATCGTCGTGATCAACACCCACCTGCTGGCGAACTATCGCGCCGACTGGCGGCCAGCCAGCGGCGCCGCCCGCGACCAGCTGCGCCAGCTCGCGCAGCTGACCGACCTCGTGCGGCGGCAGCCCGACAATAGCCTGGTGCTGCTGGCCGGCGACTTCAACCTTCCGCGCGGCAGCTGGCTCTACGACGCGTTTGTGGCGGACAGCGGCCTGGCCGACGCCCTCGCGGGCGACGGGCGTCCCACCTACCGTCCATTCCCAGGGGTGCCCGCGCGCTACGCGCTGCCGCTCGACATGGTCTTTGTGCGGATACCGGCCGAGCTACAAGCCTCGGTGGAGGCCCGGCTCTGTCTGGAAGAGCCGGTCGCGCTCATCGGCGGGGGGCGCGACTATCTCTCGGATCACCTCGGGGTTCAGGTGACGATCAGCTGGAGGAGGGGTCTATGCGCCGCATCTTGATCCTGCACGCCCTGCTGGGCACGGGCCACCTCAGCGCGGCCCGCGCGCTCGAGGCCGCCTTTCAGCGGTTTCCGGGGGTCGAGCCCATCGTCGAGGACAGCCTCGACTTTATCAACCCCACGCTCGCCAACCTGTGGAAGCGTGGCTACAAAGAGCTGAGCGAGCGCGCGGCCGAGGTCTACAGCCGTGTGTACGATGCGACGGACCAGGACGATGCGGAGCGGGCCGCGATGGAGAATCTGCGCGGCGCCGAGCGGGGGCGCCACTTCTTCAGCCGGCTCGACCAGTACGTCACCAATATGCGGCCCGACGCGGTCATCGCAGTCATGCCCGTGCCGCTGGCCCTGATGAGCCGCCTGAAGGCCGAAGGCCACCTGAAGGCCCCGCTCTACGCGGTGATCACCGACTTCGTGGCCCACAGCAGCTGGATCGTGCCCCACGTGAGCCGC
>JAAXUL010000901.1 GCA_013336035.1 Chloroflexales bacterium | reverse complement strand
CGCCGCCCAGAAGCACGCGCCCGGGCTGGTGCGCTCGGCCCCCGCGCAGCCTGGCAGGGCCTATGGCGGCGCGCCGCGCGCCAGGCAAAGCAGCGGGCGCTGGGTGCGGCGCGGCAATAAGATCATCATCTTTGGCGTCTAGCCTGCCGCCGCCGCGACAACGCGAGCGTCGTTCGAAGGAGGCGACAGTGCGAGCGGATAATCGGATCTACGGAGTGTGATATGGCGATCGGCAGCAGCCCACTACTCTTGCTCGAGAACGAGGCGCGGGCCTTGCTCACGCGTCTGGCCAGGGTGCGCTCCTTCGCGCTCCACGAGACGATGGTGCCGGCAGCGGGACTCTCGCTCGACGCGCAGGTGGCGATCGAGCGCTACCTGGCCAGCGGCCGGAGGGCGCTCCGCGGCCTTGTCGACGCCTATATCGCCTGGCTGCGCGGCCCGGCGGCCCGTACGGCCTCCGCCGCTGAAGCTCAGCGCCGCTTCACCTTCCTGCGCCTGCGCTTCAACGCCGTCCTGTCACAGTTCGATATCTTCGCCGACGTGGTGACCCAGCGCAGCGAAAGCCAGACCGGGGTCTGGCTGGCTGGGCTCGATGTGGTGGCCGCCGACGCCCTGGAGATGCCCGGCTACTACGATCCGCCCCCTGTAGCCTGCTACCTCGACCGCGGCCACGGCGCGGCCATCCGCCGGGCGCGCACGCGCCTGCCCGGCGGCGGCGAGAACCCCGTGGCCGTGATCCGCGTGCCCCGCGAGCGCATGGTCGGGAGCGGCATCGCCTCGTCGCTCGTCCACGAGGTCGGCCACCAGGGCGCCGCGCTGCTCGATCTCGTAGACTCGCTGCGGCCCGCCCTCCACGCTATGCAGCGCGGCGAGCGGCGCCAGCGCGCTATCTGGGCCTGCTGGGAGCGCTGGATCTCGGAGATCGTGGCCGACCTCTGGGCCGTGGCGCGGATCGGCGTGGCCGCCTCCACCGGCCTGCTCTCCGTCGTCAGCCTGCCACGCGTCTTCGTCTTCAGGGTCCGCTTCGACGACCCGCACCCGACGCCGTGGATCAGGGTCAGGCTGAGCTGCGCCGTAGGCGACGCGCTCTACCCCGACCAGCAGTGGGGGCGGCTGAGCCGCCTCTGGGAGGACTTCTACCCGACTACGGGGCTGGACCCGGCGCACCGGGCGCTGATCTACGACCTTGACGCCGCCATCCCGGCCTTCGTTGACCTCCTGGTCAGCCACAGGCCCCCGGCGCTGCGCGGGCGCAGCCTGGGTGGGGCGCTGGGCACGCCCGACCGCCGGCCCGAGCGGCTGCGGGCCCTCTTCGCAGGCTGGAGTATGCGGCCCGCCCATATGCGCCGGGCCTCCCCGGCCCTCGTCTTCGCCGCGCTCGGCCAGGCTCGCGCCGACAATAAGCTCAGCCCTGAGCGAGAGAGCCATATGCTCGGTGACCTGCTGACCTACTGGGCCTTGCGGGCCACCCTCGACCGCAGTGAGATCTGCGCCACGCCAGCGCACCCCGACGCGCGCGCGGTGACACGACAGCGGGCCATCGTAAGCTAGAGAGGGATCTATGTCAGACACGTTGAATGTGAACCTGACCGCCGTGCCTTCACCTATTGCCGCGGGCGGCATCGTGATCCTGCGGGCTGAGCCCGAGCGCGGCGAAACCACGCCCCTGAGTAACTTCACCTACGATTGGGCCTTCTCGGGCGGAGCGGTGCTGGACTTTCAGCTCATCGCCGCCGACGAGAACGCCAACGAGGCGCGCTGGGACACCAGCGGCCTGCGCGCAAGCAGCTACACCATCCGTGTGCTGGTGACCAACCTTGACAGCCCTATGCAGACCGGCGTCGCCTTCACCGAGGTCGTCGTCACCCCGGGGCAGAGCACGGTCGCGGCCACCCTCCAGCGCAGCGGCCTCGAGCCGACCTCCGACATCGGGCTCTGGATGGCGATCCGGCGCAGCGCGCGCAACCTTTCGTTCGACAGCTACAGCCGTGCGATCGAGAGTCTGCTGGCGCAGATGGAGGCGCGGGGCGGCGGCGCCCTCCTGAACGAAATCCGCACCTCCGGGCTCATCGGCCGGCGCGCCCTGCCCTTTAACGACACCGACGCGTACTACTTCCTGAAGGTCGCCACCGAGGCCTTCCTGATCGCCAATACCGGCGTCGTCCTGAGCGCGCCCAACTACTTCACCCAGGAGGACATCGACGAGGCCAGGCGCCGGCTCAACGGGCGCGGCGCGAACATCGACTTCGACCAGCTGCGCAAATACCTCGTGCCCACCCCGCGCGGCGGGCCGGGCAGCCCTACGATCGATACCCTGCCCTACCTGGCGATTGTGCGGCGCAAGCTGCGCGATGTGGGCGTGCGCCGGCTGTCCTTCGCCGATAGCGGCGTCGTAGGCGATGTGTCCGAGGATCTGGACGGCATTATCGAGACCAAGCTCGCCGCGCCCCTGCTGCTGGAGCTAATCTGGTCGTACTGGCACGAGGAGGGCATGCTCGTCCAGAGCATCAACACGGTCAGCCGGCGCTTCCAGAACATCCGCGGGCCTGAAGAGCGCGACCCGCTGGCCGGCTTCGAGACCGCCCCGCTGCGCCCGCTCAACAACCTGCTCTGGGGCTACATCCAGGACGAGCAGCACCGGCTGACGGTGGTGCGCCGCGTCTATGAGTACGACCATCACTATGGCATCTCGCTCTACGGCAAGGCCGTGCCGCAGATCCGCTCGGTCGACAGCCGCTCGAAGTTCATCGAGGCCTTCCACAACCTGCTCTACCTCTGCACGATCTTCTTCCACCAGGACGACGACACCACCGTGATCGCCGATGGCTTCCCCGTGCTCAACGCCCTGAAAGAGGTGCACCTGCTGCTCACGCAGGGCGCCCACAACCAGTACGGCGATCTGCCGTCTACGGCCCGCCAGGAGATGCTGCTGCAGCAGTGGCTGCTCGCGCTGCCCGAGTTTCGCGAGTTCTTGCCCACCCGGATCATGGTCGCCTACCCCGAGCCCTGGATGGACCGGGTGGACGCGATGAAGCAGCTCCAGGGCTGGACCAACACCTCGGTGCTGCACTTCCACAACCTGGCTATCTACGGCGAGCAGATCTTGCTTGGGGCGCGCTACGGCGCCTGGAGCACGGTCAATGAGCCTGTCCAGGCCGCTAACTGGATGCGCTTCTGCCGCCCGGAGATCCAGGGCTACATCCACGCCTACCGGGCGGCCACGGGGGTCGACCTCTCGGCCGAGGTGTCGGACACGCACCAGGCGAGCGAGCGCTACCTGCAGCCCTCGGCCCACCTGACCCGCCAGCTCGAGACGCAGCAGCGCGGCGCTCTGCCTGCCCCAGCCGGGGTCGGCGCCCCCGCGCCGCGCCGCCGGCTGCCGAACCGCTGAGGCCCGCCAGCGCCTGCCAGAAAGGACTGTCGCTAGCCGTGCTCGACTTTACGTCATCGCTCTACCTTGGGCTGGCCCACCCCAGCGCGGCGCTGCGGCCCTGGTCCAGCCTGACGACCGGCCGCCCGGCTGCGCTGCTCGAGCCCCCCGGCGCCGCGACCGTGGCGGCCCGGCTGGCCGCCATCCAGGGGCGCGAGGCGGCCGGGCTCGCCACCTCTACGCTGCACCTCGGCTGGGATCTGTTCGGCATGCTGGACGGGCGGACCACAGCGATCTTTCTCGACGAAGGCGCCTACCCTGTGGTCCGCTGGGGCGTC
>JAAXUL010000214.1 GCA_013336035.1 Chloroflexales bacterium | reverse complement strand
CAGCCCGTGGCCGACGGCGTCCTGGCTCTGAGCAAAGACGAGGCGCTGCCCAAGGATGAGCGGATGCCCGACAGCCTGCGGCGCATCCAGGCCCAGCCCCACGCCGTCTGGCTGGTCAAGCTGGCCGACCGCATCGTGAACATGCAGCCGCCCCCGAAGCACTGGCAGGGCGACAAGATCGCGGCCTACAAAGACGAGGCCCACGCAATCCTGGCGGCCCTGGGCGCGGCCAGCCCGCTGCTCGCGGCGCGCCTCGCGGCTAAGATCGAGGCCTATGGCGAGGGGCTCGTGTGACGGCTGATGACCGACGGCAGACCGCTGCCGGGCCTCCTGCCGTCCACAGTCGGCCAGATCCCCTAAAGCAGCACAGACCTAGTGAAGTATCTATTACGGAATATTAACTGTGGGTGCGCTCTGGTGGGCGCTCGGCGTCGCTGTGCTATTCGTGAATATAGTCACGAATTTCTTTGGGGCCCCACACGCAAGCGCCCCACCTCGGGCCCGCAAGCGTTCGCGGGGTAATACGTTCGTCATCCTACGGTGACCCTCGGACAGGGGCTTTTCATCACCGGGCGCTATTATTTGCTCACTGAACGGCCGGCATCTCAGCACAGCACACCGCGCACCGCGCTCTGCTACGCGCCTGCTAAGCTCTCAGTAGGTAGCTCGACCGAACCGCATCGGTTGGAGGCAGCGACGACCCGGTCTCCCGTTAACTGGTCATGCAGGGAGCTGGCGAGCTAATCATGAACCCGGCCTCCGCTCGAATGACGAGCGTGAGGTTTTTTTGTGCGACGAAACAGGTGTCATAATATGAGCGGCCCATGTTCGACTGCTGACCGACACCCACCCGAGCTATCGGCGCCTGTCTCAGACCTCGGGCCAGATTTGGGGCTTCCGGCCGGAGCCGGCGCATCCTCCGCAGCGCCACTCCCCGTCAACGAGTGGCAGCGGCTCAGCGCGCTGCGGCGCTACCAGATCCTCGATACCCTCCCCGAACAGGCCTTCGATGACCTGGCCTGGCTGGCCGCGCAGATCTGCCAGACCCCGATCGCGGCGGTCTCCCTGGTGGATGCCCACCGCCAGTGGTTCAAGGCGCGGGTCGGGATCGCGCAGCAAGCGACCTCACGGAGGGTGTCCTTCTGCGCGCATGCCATCCTTCGTCCCAATGCGCTCCTGGTCGTCCCCGACACGCTCGCGGACGATCGGTGTCGCGATCACCCCCTGGTCACCGGCGACCCGCGCATCCGCTTCTACGCCGGAGCGCCGCTGGTCATGCGTGATGGGATGGTGCTGGGCACGCTCTGTGTCCTTGACACTGTCCCCCGCGACCTGACCGAACATCAACGCACGGCGCTGGAGGTGCTGTGCCGCAGTGTCGTGAACGAGATCGAGCTGCGCGCCGTCGCGTCTGATAGCGACGCTCGCTTCACTATAATCGAGGCGCACTACAAAACAGTGCAACAGGAGTTGCTGGAGCTGACCCAGTCGCTGGAGGCGCGCGTCAAGGCGCGCACGGTCGAGATCCAGGATCTCTACGACAACGCCCCGACCGGCTATCACTCTCTGGCTGCCGACGGGACCGTGCTGATGGTGAACCAGACCGAGCTGACGTGGCTGGGCTATACCCGCGATGAGCTGATCGGGCGCCCCTTCACGGATGTGCTGACCGCGCCGAGTCGCCGCATCTTCCAGGAGCACTTCCCGCTGTTCCTGCAACGCGGCTGGGTACGCGATCTGGAGTTCGAGCTGATCCGCAACGATGGCACTACCTTCCCGGTCCTGCTTAGTGCGACGACGCTCTATGATGACGCTGGCGCCTTTCTGATGAGCCGCTCGACGATGTTTGATATTACGGAGCGGAAGGAGACCGAGGCGGCCCTGCGCGAGAGCCAGGCCGACCTGCAAGATGTTCTCGATATGGCCAGCGACCTGATCCAGAGTCTGGATGCGGCGGGCACCATTCAGTATGTCAACAGCGCCTGGTGCGAGACCCTGGGGTATACCGCGGCCGAGGTGCATGGCCGCTCGGTGTTCGAGGTGATCGACCCGACCGCTCACGACCATTGTCACGCGGTCTTGCACACCCTCCAGGACAGCGGCCAGACGCAGCAGCTGGAGCTGATCCTCCGCACGAAAGCGGGCCAGAAGGTCGTCGTCGAAGGCAGCGTCAGCGTGCGGAGGCGCGGCGATGGACGTGTGACGACGAATGGGGTCTTCCGCGATATGACCCGGCACAAACAGGCCGAGGAGGCGCTACGGATCGCCAACGCCGAGATGGAGCGGGCCCTGCGAATGAAGGACGAGTTCCTCGCCAACATGAGCCACGAGCTGCGCACGCCCCTCAATGCTATTCTGGCCGTGAGTGAGACACTGCTGGATGGGGGGGTGTATGATCCGCTCAACGAACGGCAGCAGACAGCGCTCCATCGCATCGAGACGAGCGGTCAGCATCTGCTCGCGCTCATCAACGACATCCTCGACCTGTCGAAGGTCGAAGCCGGACGGCTCGATCTCCAGATCGAATCCATTCAGGTTATAGATGTGTGCCGGGCCAGCCTACAATTTGTGAAGGAGCTGGCACTGAAAAAGCAGCTCCGGCTGGACTTTCAGCTATCGGACGAGCTGGCAACCATGGATGTCGACCCGAAACGGCTGAAGCAGATGCTGGTCAACCTGCTCTCGAACGCGGTGAAGTTCACCCCGCCGGGCGGGGCGGTGTGCCTGGAGGTGCGGCCTGCGCCGGAGGCCGCAGTCGTTTGCTTCGCGGTACGGGACACGGGAATCGGCATTGCGCCCAATGATCTGACCCGGCTATTTCGCCCCTTTGCCCAGGTGGATTCCTACTTGAATCGTCAGCACGAGGGCACGGGGCTGGGGCTGGCGCTGGTCCGTCGCCTGGCTGAGCTGCACGGCGGCGCCATCACGGTGGAGAGCGAGCTTGGGATGGGCAGCTGCTTCACGATCGCCCTGCCGTATTACGGGCCTGGCGCGGCTGCGCCGGGCACGACCCGCGTGGTGGAGGACGCGGCGCACACGGCCGCGAGTATGCCGACCGACGAGGGCCAGACGCAGGTCCGTGGGCTATACACCAGCCCACGATCAGCGGGCGCGCGGATCCTGCTGGTCGACGATAGCGAGGCCAGCCTGGAGAGCACCCTCGAGTACCTGCAGGCCAAGGGGTATCAGGTGATCGTGGCCCGGAATGGCCGTGAAGCCCTGGATCTGGCTGAGACGATGCGCCCGGATGTGATTCTGATCGACATCCAGATGCCGGAGCTTGATGGGCTGGAGGCGACGCGCCGCCTGCGAGCCAGACCCGAGACCGCGACCACGCCCATTATTGCGCTCACCGCCCTGGCCATGCCCGGCGACCGTGAGCGCTGCCTCGCCGCAGGCGCCGACGAGTACCTCAGCAAGCCGGTCAGCCTGAGCCGGCTGGTCACCCGGATCGAGCAGCTTCGGCGTACGTAGACGTCTGGCCAAGCAGAAAGCGACATGAGCGCTGCGCTACAGCAGGCTCAGAACACCGAACGGAGCGCCAATGGATACGCTCTTGCCGCCAAACACCCCCATCGATCTGACCAACTGCGACCGCGAGCCCATTCACATTCCGGGCCGCATCCAGCCATTTGGCATGCTCGTCGTCCTCAGCCGGGTGGACCTGACGATCCTGCAGGTGAGCGCCAACATCGCGGGCGGGCTGGCCGTGGCTCCTGAGGCCTTGCTGGGCCGCCCGGTCGACGCGTTGCTCGGGGCCGAGGAGGTCGCGACGCTGCGGGCTGCCCTGGTTGATGACCAGCTCTATGAGAACCCGCTCTACGTCTTTCTGGCGGACGGCACCGGGGTGGTGATCGCCGAGGCGCGCCGCCCCGACTGCGAGGCCTTCCTCGGCCTGCACTACCCCGCCTCAGACATTCCCCAGCAGGCCCGGGCCCTCTACATGCGCAACTGGCTGCGGCTCGTGCCCACCGTGGACTACACGCCCGTTGCGCTCATCCCCGACCTGAACCCGCTCACCGGCAAGCCGCTCGACATGAGTTATGCCGTGCTGCGCAGTGTCTCGCCACTGCACCTCGAGTACCTGGTGAACATGGGGGTGCGCGCGTCTATGTCCATCTCGCTGGTGGTCGATGGCCGGCTCTGGGGGCTGATCGCCTGCCACCACGAGACCGGGCCGCGCAGCCTCTCCTACGATCTGCGCACGGCCTGCGAGTTCCTGGGCCGCTTCGCCTCTGCCCAGATCGCCGACCTCCAGCACCGCGAAGAGGACGCCGCGATTATCCAGCGCGCCCACATCCACGCCGCGCTCATCGAGCGGGCGGCGACCTCCCCCTCATGGTGACGCTGCGCGCGATCCGGCGGGCCGGGGTGAACCGGCCGGTCGTGCGCGCCGCTGATGGCGCCGAGGTGCTGGCCTACCTGCGCCGCGAGGGAGAGCACGTGGCCGCAGCCCGGCCCGCGCTCATCCTCCTCGACCTCAACCTCCCCGTCCAGGATGGGCGGCGGGTGCTCGCTGACATTAAGCAAGATCCCGCGCTCGCGCTGCTTCCGGTGATCGTGCTCTCGACCTCGCGCCAGCCCCGCGACCTGGAGTACTGCTACACGCACCGGGTCAATGCGTATCTGCACAAGCCGGTGGATCTACAGCGGTTCTACGCCATGATCGCCGCCCTCTGCGAGTTCTGGCTGACCTATGTGCTGACCTGCGACACAAACCTATAAGAGCGTCTCATGGCACCCACAGGAACACGACTGCTCATTATTGACGACAGCCCCGAGGATCTGGCGGTCTACCGGTACTGGCTCCACCGCGCCCTGGGCGAGGGGCTGGTGATCGCTCAGGCCGAGCTGGGGGCCGACGGCCTGGAGCTCGCGCGGACCGAGAACCCGGACTGCATCCTGCTTGACTTCCGGCTTCCCGACAGCGATGGCCTGGCCTGGCTGACCGCCTACCGCGACGCGACCGCGGGGCCCGCCCCGGTGATCATGCTCACCGGGCATGCCGACGAGGAGCTGGCGCTCCAGGCGATCCGGGCGGGCGCAGACGACTATCTGCAGAAGCACGAGGTGACGCCGGCCCGCCTGGTCTTTGTCATCCGGCGGGCGATCGAGCACACGCGGATGCGCCGTGCCCGCGAGGAGGCCGATGCGCTCCTGGGCGCGGTCCTGGCCGCCGCGCCCATGGGGGTCGCCTTCTTTGACCCTGACCTGCGCTTCCGCCACGTCAACCCGCAGCTCGCCGCGATCAATGATGCGCTGCCCGAAGCCCATCTTGGCCGCCGGGTCGAGGAGATCGCCCCCGATATCGCGCCGTACATCACCCCGCCGCTGGCCGAGGTTCGCGATACCGGGAAGGCCATCCTCAACATCGAATTTCAGCGTGCGCATCGGGCCAGCCCCGACATCGAGCGACACTGGCAGCTCGGCTACTTCCCGGTTCACACGCACGAGGGGCAGCTGCTGGGCGTTGGGGCGCTGGTCATGGAGGTGACCGAGCGTGCCCGCGCCTCGGCGGCCATGGCGAGTTTCGCGGCGCGCACAGCGCTGATCGCCGAGGCCGCCGACGCGTTTGCCGCAACCCGCCTCGATACCGGAGCCATCCTTGGCATCCTCGCCGAGCATCTGACCACCCAGGCCAGCGATCGCTGCCTGATCTGGCGCCTGACCGACAATAGCCTTGAGTACGAGCTCGTGGCCTGGGACAGCACGGAGGCCGCCGTCGTGACACCCCCGACGTTGTCCCCGCTCCTTGCCACCGCGGTCGACACACGGCTGCGCGATGGACAACCCCTGCGGCTCAGCACCGACCGAGCCACGACCACGGCCCTGCTGCCGCTCGCCGAGATGATGGCTGCCTCCGATGTGCTGGCGGTGCCAATTGTCGTGCACGGCCAGACCTTTGGGTTCGCCCTGGTCGGGCGCGTCGCCGCGGGCGAGGCCTTCAGCGACGAGGAGCTGCTCGTCGCCACCGAGCTGGCCCGGCGCGCGGCGTTGAGCCTGTCGAATGCCCTGCTGCTCGAGCAGGTGCGCACGGCAGAGGCCGCGCTGCGCCAGGCCAAGGACACCCTGGAGGCGCGGGTCGCCGAGCGTACCGCCACGCTGCTGGCCCGCGAGCAGCAGCTCCACAGCGCGCTGGCGGAGAAAGAGGTACTGCTCAAGGAGGTGCATCACCGGGTCAAGAACAACCTGCAGGTCATCATCAGCCTGCTGCGGCTCCAGAGTCGCCGCGGCGTGGGGGCGGCCGACGCGGCGCAGCTCCGCGATACCCAGCACCGCATCCAGGCGATGGCCCTGGTCCACGAGCAGCTCTACGCCGTGGGCGACCTGGGGCGGATTGAGCTGGCGGCGTATGCGCGTCAGCTGCTCACCGGCCTGCTGCGCTCGTACACCGGCCAGTCCGGTCAGGTCTCGGCCACGGTAGCGATCCCCGAGCGGCTGCAAATCTCTCTGGATGTGGCCATTCCGCTGGGGCTGATCATGACCGAGCTCCTGACAAACAGCCTGAAGTACGCCTTTCCCGATGGGCGCCAGGGAACGGTCACCTTGGCCGCGACGATAACAAGCGGCGAACTCCGGCTGCTGGTCAGTGACGATGGCGTCGGCCTCCCCGCCAGTGACAGCCTGACGCAATCGCGGGGTATGGGGGGGCAGCTCATCCGCCAGCTCGCCCAGCAGCTCCGCGGCACGGTGACCGCCGTGCTAGGGACCGGGACCAGTTTCGAGATCGGTATTCCGTATGTTGAGCGGGAGTCCGGCGCCAGCTAGCCGGCTCCGCCCTGGGTGAGTGGGTATGGGTGCTCCATCAATTCTGATTGTTGAGGACGAAGCCGTTATCGCCATCGACCTGCAGGAGACGCTGGTCGGGCTGGGGTATACGGTCTATGGGCCGGTCGCGACTGGGGAAGAGGCGTTGGCGGCCGTGGCCGCGACGACGCCCGACCTCGTGATGCTCGATATTCGATTGGCTGGCGAGCTGGATGGGATCGCGGTGGCCGAACAGCTGTGGGCCACGATGGATATCCCGATCGTGTTTCTGACGGCCCATGCCGATGCGGAGACGGTCGTACGTGCTGGAGAGACGGAGCCCTACGCCTATCTCCTCAAGCCCTTTGATGAGGGCGAGCTCGCGATTACCCTGCAGCTCGTGCTCCAGCGGAGCGGGCGCGACCGTGCCCAGTCCCGCTATATGGCCACGCTCACGGCGGCTCACGACGCATCGCACGAGGCGCTCGCGAACGTTACCGCCGCGCTGCACCGCGCGGAACAGTCGCGCGACATGTTCCTCGCGAGCCTCAGCCACGAGCTGCGCACTCCGCTCAGCGCCATCCTCGGCGCAGCAGAGCTACTGGACGATGGGGTGCTGGGGGACCTGAACGGCCCGCAGCGCGCGGCCGTACATCGCATTGAGCGGGGTGGGGCGCATCTGCTGACCCTGGTGGCGCGACTGCTCGACTATGTGGCGCTCTGGTCAGGCCGGGCGACGGTGCACTACGAGACCGTCCCCCTCGAGCAGGTCTGCCAGCAGTGCCTTGACGTGGTGCGACCGGCAGCGAACGCGAAGCTGCTCCAGCTCTCGAGCAGTGTGCCCGCGGGGCTGACGGTGAGCGCCGACCAGGAGCGGCTCATCCAGATGCTCACCATCTTGCTTGAGAACGCGGTTAAATTTACGCTGGCAGGCGGCCAGGTCGGCCTCGAGGTCGCGCTGGATGGGGTTGACGAGTGTGTCCAGGTGACCGTCTGGGATACCGGCATCGGGATCGCCGAGGAGCAGCGGGACCAGCTGTTCCAGCCGTTCGTCCAGCTTGATGCGAGCCTGGCGCGGCCCTATGAGGGCGCCGGCCTTGGGCTCGCCCTCGCCCACCGTGTCGCCGAGCTTCACCGTGGCACCATCACGGTGGAAAGCACGCCAGGCCACGGAAGCCGGTTCATCATTCGGATTCCGCAGCGGATCCATACGCCATCATTGAATCTACCCACCTGATGGGGGCGCCCGTCGGCCCGCGCGGTGGCGAGCTTCGCCGTGCGCGGGTGCGCTGAGCCCATGGTACTATGCGCCCGTAAGCGGATGGCGTTCAGCCGAAGAATCCTTGTGGCCACTCACCTCGGGCGCACGATACGCGTGCGGCCCATCGTGCGGTTGCATCACCTATGACAAAGGCCGGCGGTGACTGCCGCCGGGTTAGCCCCCGTACAGCTCGGGCCGCGCGGGCGCGTCCACGGCGGCGGGCGCGCCGCTGCGCAGCGAGCGGATACAGGCGTCCGTCACCTGGAGCGCCATATAGCCATCCCACGCGCTCGCGCCGGCCGCGATGCTCCCCCGCTTAGCCGCCTCGACCCAGTCGGCCAGCTCAGCCACGTAGGCCTCCTGGAAACGGCCGAGCCAGTCGGTGGGGACGTACACGCCGCGCGCCTGCCGCGCCCGCGTCAGCGCCAGGTCCGGCTGCAGGGTGACGGCGGTGCCACGCTGGCCGACGACCTCAGCCGAGACCTCGTAGCCATAATCCGCCGCGACGTAGACCTCGATGGTGGCGAGACAGTCGCCGCGCAGCGCGATCTGCGCCAGCAGCATGTCGCGCGTCTCGGGGCTGAAGGAGTCGCGGCTACGCACGCCTAGCACATAGACCTCGGCGGCCTCCTGGCCGAGCAGCCAGCGCATCGCGTCGAAGTCGTGGCCGGCCGAGTTGGTCAGCACCACCTCGCCGCTGACGCTAGAGGGGATGCTCGCGTTGCGGTGCACGCCCTTGTAGAGCAAGGGGCGGCCGAGCTCGCCGGAGGCGACGACCTCGCGGACGGCGCGGTGCTGCGGGTCGAAGCGCCGCATGAAGCCGACGGTGAGCAGGCGCCGGCCCAGTGACAGCTCGGCCTCGACGACGCGCCCTGACTCAGCGAGGCTATTGGCCAGGGGCTTCTCGCAGAGCGCCGGCTTGCCGGCGCGGAGGCACGCGAGGGCCAGATCGGCGTGGGTGGCGTCGGGCGAGGTGATGATGATCGCGTCAACCTCGGCGGCGCTGATCAGCTGCAGCGGATCGTCGAAGCGATGGGGCGCGCCGCACTGGGCGGCGACGGCCTGGGTCCGCGCCGGGTCGGTATCGCAGAGCGCAGCCACCCGCGCCGCGCCCACGTAGCGGTGCAGGTTCAGGGCGTGGCGCGCGCCCATATTACCGGTGCCGATCACGCCTATGGCCAGGGGCCGGGTGATAGTGCTCATTGGGCATTCTCGCTGAGGGTGGGCGGCGGGAGAGCCAGAGCCCCCCCGCCGGAGGTGCCGGAGCCGCTAGGCTACTGCTGGAACTGGGCGACGTTCTCCTTGGTGACTAGCTCGACGCCAGTGTTGACGAAGGCCTCGACCGTCTCGCCGCGGGCGACGGCGGCGGCGGTCTGCACGCCCAGCATGCCGATCTTGTCGGGGAACTGGGCGATCGAGCCGGTCATACCGCCGTCGGCGATCGAGGTCAGGGCGTCGGGCGAGGCGTCGAAGCCGATGATGATCAGGTCGCTGCGCCCGGCCGCCTGGGCCGCCTGGAGCGCGCCCAGGGCCATCTCGTCGTTGGTGGCGTAGATCGCCTTCAAGTCGGGGTTGGCCGTCAGCAGGTTCTCGGCCACGCTCTGGCCCTCGGCCCGCTGGCTGTTGGCCGGCTGGACGTCCACGACCTCGAGCCCGGCTGCCTCCATGGCCTCAGTTGCGCCCTGCTCGCGCAGGTTGTGGACCGGGTCGCCCGCCGCGCCCCGGATGATCGCCACCTTGTCCCCGGATGTCAGGGCCTGGGCGATGTACTCGCCCGCCATCTGGCCGCCCAGCTTGTTGTCGGTGCCCACAAAGGCCGCCTTGTTGGTGAAGCCCTCGATGTTGGTGTCGATCAACACCACCGGGATGCCCGCCGCCACGGCCTTCTCCAGCGTCGGCTGCACCTGGTCGGCCTGGCTCGGCGCCACCGCGATCGCGTCCACCCCGGCCGAGATCTGCGCCTCTAGGATGCGGATCTGCCCCTCGATGTCCGTCTCCTCGTTCGGCCCCAGGAAGCTCGTCGTGATGCTCGGGTCGGCCTGGGCCGCCGCCTCGACGCCGGCGCCGACCGCCTTCCAGTAGTCGCTCGTCACCGCCTTCACCACCACCGCCACATTCACCGCCTTGCCGGCCGCCGCTGGGGAGCCGGTCGGCGCAGCCATCGGTGAGCCGGTCGCCGCGGCGGCGGGGGGGCTGGCC
>JAAXUL010000900.1 GCA_013336035.1 Chloroflexales bacterium | reverse complement strand
CGGCTGGCGTCTCGGCCGGCATGGCCGGCGTCTCGGCCGGCGCCTCGGCCGGCGGCGGGGTGGCTAGAACGGTGGCATCGTCAGGCGAGACGGCAGCGGGCTCATTGGCCTGGGCCGGGATCGGCACCGCCAGCACGGTCGCATCGTTGGGGCCGGTCACAGGCTCGGCGGCTGGCTTCTCGGGGGCGGCCGTGCCGCCCGTGGCGAGCGACTGGACATCGGCGCCGCAGTTATCGCAGAAACGCTCGCCGGGCAGCAGCGGCGCGCCGCAGGCCTTACACATGCCCTCGGCAGCGGGGGCAGGCGTGACGACGATCGTCGGGGCCTCGGACGGCGCGGCAGAGGCCGGCGGCGCCACCGCAGCCGCAGGGGCACCCTGCCCCTGCATCAGCGTTAGAAGGTCGGCGCCGCAGCTATCGCAGAAGGCCTCGCCGGGCAGCACAGTCGCGCCACAGCTGGGGCAGACCGGCGCGGCCACCGTGGGCTGATCAGAGCTCGCGGCGGCGGGGGTGGCGGGCGTGGCGGGCGCAGCGCTCGGGCTGTCACCCCCCAGACGCGTTCCGCACTGGTCGCAGAAGCGGTTGCCAGGGTCGTTCTGGGCGCCGCATGTTGGGCAAGTTGTCATAGCTCTCTGCTCCTCGGGACTAACAGGGGCGGGGCGCAGGGCGGGCAAGGCCAGCCTAAGGCACCCACCTACTCCTCAAGCTTCTGCGTCAGACGGCGTGTGGCGTACTTCAGCTCTTTCTGGCCCACGGCGCTCAGCCCGCCGCCCTGCTCGAGCGCATCTGCCTGCTTGCTCGTCTTCTCAGCCAGGTCCAGCTCGCCCAGGTCAAGCAGACGCGTGGCGGCGGCGCGCAGCTTCTGGGTCGCCCCGGCCACATTCCCCGCCTCGGCCTCCGAGAGGGCGCGGGTCTGCAGCTTAAAGGCCGTCACCTTCTCGACAAGATTCATTATGCGCGGGTCATAGGCCGGGGCAGCGGGGTCGGCGCTGAAGCTCAGCAGCACGTCCTGCTTCACGACCTGCTGCCCGCTCTGGCCGACGGGGGTGAAATGCAGCTCGGCCTGGGCGACGCGGAACGAGCCGGCCGCGCGGGCGGGCAGCATCAGGTCGATCACCACGCTGTTGGCCTGGCCAAAGACTAGGTCGCCAAGCTTCACCGCGACCTCGCTCTCGCCGATCGGCTGGTAGCCGAGGTTCGCGATCGTGGGCATAGCGCGATGGACAGCCCGCGGCGTCGCCTCCTTGACCAGGCGCAGCAGCAGCCGGGCCTCGGTGGCGGCGGTGCCCTGGGCGCTGCGCACCGCCCGCTGGAAGAAGGTGGTGATCTGCGCCGGCTCGGCGACATAGTCCGAGCTGCCGCCAGTGGCGTCGGCCAGGTCATCGAGCAGTTTCTCGTTCCACTCGGCGCCGAGGCCCAGGGCGGTGACGCGCACGCCCGCCTGGCCGAGGCCCTGAGCGATCGTGCGGCAGATATCCTCATCGCCCCAGGTCTGCCCATCAGTGAGCAGCAGCATATGGCCAAGGCGGTCGGGGCCGGCGTACTTCTGCAGCTCGACCTGGCCTGCCTGCATCCCAAGGGACATCGCGGTTCCGCCCGACTCGACGATAGTGTCTACGGCGGCCAGGAGGGCCGCCTTATCGGCGGCGGGCGTGGCGGGGACAAGCGTCTGGACCTGGTCGTCGTAGATCACAATCGCGACGACATCCTCGGGGGTCAGGGTCTCGATCAGGCGGCGAGCCGCCGCCTTCATACTCTCGAGCTTGGTGCCCTGCATCGAGCCCGAGCGGTCGAGCACCAGACAGAAGTTCAGGGGGACAGCCACGGTCGGCGGCGCGGTGGGCGCGGCCTCCACCAGCAGGTAGGCCACCTGCGGCGCCCCGGTGACGAGGAGCGGCGTGCGGCCCCAGGAGCAGGTCAGTGTGACGGCATCAGCCATCGAGTGCCTCCGTAACGATATGGGCGCGGTGCGGGCGCCCCTCGCGGACGCCCACGTAGGACGCCCCTACAAGTGCAAGCCCGGCGGGCCCGCACCTATCGCCGTGGCCGGCGGCACGGACGCGAGCGTTGCCACCGCTTCGACGCTGGTAAACTGCCCAAGGTTGCTGGTGCCGATATCGGCGAAGAACTGGCAGGCAGGACAGCTCATAGAAAGCGCACGAGCACGGCGGTGATATTATCCTCGCCCCCGGCCTGGTTTGCCGCCGCGATCAGGGTCGCACAGACAGCCTGGGGGTCAGGCTCGCGGGCGATCAGCAGCTCCATCGCGGGGTCACGGGTCATCTCCCACTGCCCGTCCGAGCAGAGCAAGAGCGACTCGCCGGCCCGCACCCGCTCGCTGAAGAGATCGACTTCGATCACGCCGCGGTCGCCGAGCGAGCGGAGCACGGCGTTGCGCTGGGGGTGGGTGTAGATATCCTCATCGGCGATCTGGCCCAGGTCGACCAGGCGCTGCACGAGCGAGTGGTCCTTGCTGATCCGGCGGAGCTTGCCGCCCTGGTAGAGATACGTGCGGCTATCGCCGATGTTCCCGACGATCACGCGGTCGCCGATGACGAGGGCCATGGTGAAGGTAGCGCCCATATCATTGCCCTGGCGCCGGCTCTCCTCGGCGACGCGCTCGTTAGCCGCCAGAATAGCCCGCCGCACCACGTCCTTCGCCTCGGCCTCGCTGTAGCTGGCGTCTGGCTGCACGGCGCGGGCCAGGTACTCGCTGAGGATAAGGTCGGCGGCGGCGCGGATGGCGAGGCCGCTGGCCACCTCGCCGGCGGCGTGGCCGCCCATGCCGTCCGAGACGATATAGACGCCCCACGACTGGGGCGTATTATCGTTATCGAGGCCCAGCTGGATCGTCAGGTAGCTATCCTCGTTATGGTCGCGGACGATACCGGTGTCGGTCTGGGCGCCAACCTGCTGGCGCAGCGCCACGGGGTGGGTGCGCTCGGCCAGGATGGCCTCGAGCTGCACGGCGAGCGCGGCAGCGTCGGCCAGCTCGCCGGTGCGCACCTGGCGCAGCACCGTGGCGAGGCCCGGCTCGCCCTCGGCGATAGCCAGGGCGGCCTCGTCCTCGCTGAGGCGCTGGGTGGTGCGCGGGGTGGCCGTCAACTGCTCGAGCAGCTCGGCCAGGGCGGTCAGGTCGGACTGGACGGCGGCCTCGCGCTCGCCGGGGCCAAAGCGGCGCAGATTATCGACGGCCCGCAGCCGGGCGCCGCCGCCCGGCACCGCCTCGAGCTCGTCCGCCTCGACCGGGCCGAGGGCCAGGCCCTCGCCGTGAAGGTGGGCGACCAGACGGGCGAGGCTGGCGCCCGCGGCGAGGGCGGCCGTCTCGTCGAGCGGGATGGCCAGGGCGGCGCGCCCGCTGTCGTGGAGGATGGTGAGGACGCGGTCGCCGTCCTCGACCTGCTCGGCGACCTCGGGCAGAGTGGCGCGAGCCACCTCATCGTCGATCGTGGGCACGAGCGCGGCGCCGGCGGGCGTGTCGCGCGGGGTAAGCGTGGCGCTGTAGACGCGGGGCTCCAGGGCGGCCCCACAGTCATTACAGAAGGCGTCGCCGGGCTCGTTGGTGGTCGAGCCGCAGGCCCAGCAGCGGCGCCAGGGCGCCGTGTCGGTCACGCGAATTGTGCCGGCCAGATCGTCGCCGGGCAGCTCGTAGCGGCCGGCGAAGAGGGTCGGGGTGGGCTGGTCCATAGTCTTCTCCTCGACGTCGGGCTGGC
>JAAXUL010000899.1 GCA_013336035.1 Chloroflexales bacterium | reverse complement strand
CGCGCGGATCGACGGCGCCGACCGCTGGCGCGAGCTGCGCCGCCGCGGCCTCTGGATGCCGACCCACCTGGCGAGCAAGGCCGTCGCCCGCGCCCGCCACATGATGAGCGCGGAGGTGGTGGAATTTCTGGGCGACGCCCTGGTCTACTTCGCCGCCAGAGGTACGGCCGCGCAGCCTGGCCCAATCGTGCGGCGCGTGCTCGCGGGGCTAGAGGCCGCCCACGAGGCCCAGGCTGCCCGCGGCGGCGAGCCCCTGGTGGTCTTCAGCCACAGCATGGGTGGCCAGATCGTCTACGACCTGATGACCCATTTTCTGCCGGCGCGGCAATCCGCACCCGAGCTGCACATCGACTTCTGGGCCGCGGCCTCGTCGCAGGTCGGGCTCTTCGAGGAGCTGAAGCTCTTCGCGGCGAGCGACGCAGCTCACGGCCCCGGCGCGCCCGCGCCCGCCCCCGACCGGCGCTACCTCGGCCACTGGTGGAATGTCTGGGATCCCGACGACTTCCTGAGCTTCTCGGTGCGCGACATCATCGCAGGCGCCGACGATGGCCCCTACAAGAGTGGGCTGGGCGCCGGCATGGCTCACTTCGGCATCCTGCGCCAGCCCTCGTTCTACCAGCTTTTTGGCGAGCACCTGCGCGCCGTGTTGAGCGGCAGGTGCTCGCCCTAGGCCCGCGCGGGTGACTTCGCACCCAAGCAGTCCTGGCGAACGCGGCCTCAGTCGTTTGAGCCCTCGGCCGGCCGCGTGCGCACATCGAGCTTCGGCGTCTCCATCGTCGGGGCGCTGCCCCCAATCTGAGGCGAGCGCAGCCCCTGGAAGAACCGCTCGACCTCCTTCTGCGCGGGCTCGCGCCCGCCCAGGCCGAAGGCGAGGGCGAAGGCCACGGCGAGGGCGCCCAGCAGCAGCCCGAAGGCCAGGTTCACGATCTCGTTGGCCAGCCCCATCTGGCGCAGGGCCATCGCCGTCGCCAGCACCAGGATCGAGCCCCGCGCTGTCAGGGCCAGCAGCCCGGCCCGGGCGATCTTGCTCGCCACAATCGCTCTGGCCGCCACGCTCGCCAGGACCAGGCCGAGGCCGAAGATGATCAGCCCCAGGATGACCCGGCCGGCCAGGACCGTGAACTCGGCGATCAGCCCGGCAACCAGGTTCAGGCCGAGCAGGTTCAAGGCGGCAGTCGTGGCGAAGAGGATGACCCCCACGAGGATAATCGTACCGACAATATCGGCGGGGGTGCGAGGCTCGAGCTCTGCTCCGGAAGTCGCGTTACTATTGTCGAGCGCGGCCGAGGCGGGCGGAGTCCAGATATGTAGCTGCTGCATCCAGGTGTTGAAGCCGATCCGCGCGAGCAGTTCGGCCACCAGCCGCGCCACCACCCGGCCCACGACGAATGAGACACCGATTATGGCCGCAGCCGCGAAGATGGTCGGGACGGCGCCGAGGAAGATGGCGAGCATAGCGCTCGCTGGCGCCGTGATCGCGGGCACCCCGAGAGCATTCAGCGCGCCGATCGCGACCGGGACCAGCAGGAGGACGTAGATGACCCAGCCAAGCAGACCGGAGAGGCCGCCCTGCCCGAGGACACGCGACAGCCCCACGCGCTCGCTCAGCCGGTCTGCGCCGAGTCCTGCGGCGACCATGACCGTGACGCGCCGGGTGAAGCGGGCCGCGAACCAGCCGAGCACGAGGATAATCGCGGCCGCGAGCAGGTTCGGCAGGAAGAGCAGCACCTCGGTCAGCACCTGCTGGACCGGCACAAGGAGCGCCTGAATGCCGAGGGCGCCGAGCATGGCCGGGAGGAACAGGAAGAACACTAGCCAGTAGGCGGTCGTGGCCAGGATGTCGGCCAGCGAGCGCGGCTCTGATCCCGCACCGGCCCGAGGGGCATCCATCGACGCGCCGCCGGTGGGCGGGCCAGGGTGGGCGATCCGCTCCTGGGCCTGCTGCTCGGCGGCTACCCGCTCGTCAAAGCGGAGCGCGCGTAGGGTGCGCGAGACGGCGAAGCGCAGCACTGTGGCGATCAGCCAGGCTACCATGAACACGATGGCGGCGGCGGCCAGCCGTGGCAAGAAGGCAAACAGATCGTTCAGCAGCGCGTTGAAGGGCACGATCAGCAGGGTGAGGTTGAGGGCCTGCAGCGCGCCGATGATCGCGACGAGCATGATCAGCCAGAAGACCGCCCGCCCGATCCAGTGGCCCGTCCGGGGCGCCGCCCGCTCACCGCCATCGGACAGGGCCCGGCCGACCCGCTGGTCGAGGCGCACCCGGCGGAGCAGCCGCTCCACCAGGCCCGCGACGAGGACCGCGATAATCCAGCCGATCAGGAGGATGAGCACGGCGCCGATCACATTCGGAATGTACGCGAGCAGCACCCGAGTGACTTCTTCTAACATAGTCTTCGCCCTTCTTTTACACGAATCCTGCGCATGCTATGGTCGCCCGCCCCTGGCGGAAACCTCAGCGCCATGGTGACTATCGGCCTGATGAGGCTTTGAGCATGGGCTTGAGGAAGGGCGCCGTGCCCAGCGCGATCTGCGCGCCCCCGGAGAAGCCCAGGACGGTCACCGGCTTGCCGCTGCCCAGGCGGTAGCCGCGCAGCTGCAGGGCCTTGACGATCGCGTTGGCCACGCCCAGGATGACCCAGCCGGCATTCGGGCCGCCCTCGACGATCTCGAAGATGAGGGGGTTGAGCCGCAGCGCCTCGCCGATGCCCCACAGAACGCCACCAAGAAATTCGATCATAGCCTGCTCCTCTCGCCTGCCGGCAGCGGCTGTCGGACCGGGGAGTCATGCTACTGATCAGGGGCGCTCGCCGCAGCACGGCGCACGCCGCATCCAGTTGCGACCGAGTGAAAGATCTGCCCCGGTACGCTTAGTTGTACCGAAACCGCGCCCGGGCCACGAGATGCAGTTGATGGGTTCATTCGTAGCCCGCCGGGATGAGCACCAGCTTATCCACATGGCGGATGAGGCAGTTCATCGCGGTCAGCGGGTCGTTGATTGCCGGCGAGAGCGCGCTCCGCGCTCTCGACCCGCTGGTTGACCCCGAAGCCGGCATCCTGGATCAGTGAGCGCCGCACGCCGAGCAGGTAGCACCTGCCGATCGCGGCGGAGACGCCCGCGCTGGCCTTGCTTCCTGATGATAGCGCTCCTAAGGCGCCAGGACGGTCAACCAAGGCAGGGCCCACACGCGCTGCGCCCAGGGATGGGCACGAGCAGCATCAGACACAGCCAGCGCAACCCGCTCGTCTTCACGAAAGACGAAGGCCTCAATGAGCGGGAACAACAGGAGGCGGCTGGCAGCCCGTGGCGACCAGACCGCGCGGTTGAGCACGCGATGATAGTTCTGGAACTGATGGCCCTCGCTCAGCCCCATCACTCGCAGCACCGCCGTGATTGTGCGCTTGGCGGGCGCCAGGATGACGCCCACCAGCAGAATCTTGGCCCATTCCCACACCCGCTCACTGAACAGCAGCTCGAACTGACGCAGGGCTTGTATAATCGCCCGTGGCAGGTTGCGCATGGCGGGTCCCTCCCTGGAAGTTGGGTTCTCGCCAAGCGTACCCTGCCGCTCAGTTTTCGTCTACAGAATGGTAAGGATAGGTAGGACTTTGCAGTCTTTCCCCCCTTCCAAACGGAGCGTGCGACTTTCACCGCGCTCCGCTTTCCGGTTCAGCCAGCCTACTCGTCAAGGGCGGATTGATCGTTGCCGATCGT
>JAAXUL010000213.1 GCA_013336035.1 Chloroflexales bacterium | reverse complement strand
CTGTCACAGTCGGGCAGGAGGCCGGCTACCGGCTCTCCGTCGCCTCGGCGCTCACAGCGCGCGCGTTCCTTGCCCTCGATGTGGGCGATCTCGACGGGGCTGAGCGGCACTTTGCGGCAAGCATCACGCTGTACGAGGCCATCGGCAGCACCGTGTTTGCCGACGCGACGCGGGCGTACTCGGGTATCCTGGCCCGGCTGCGCGGGGACACGGCCAGGGCCGAGGTGCTGCTGCTGCGGGGGCTGGAGCAGGCCCGCGTGCTGCCCAATCGCCGTGATGAGGCGTTCCTGCTTGGTGAGCTCGCCTTGCTTGCCGTTGACCGGGGCGACCGCCAGCAAGCGGCGCAGCTCCAAGCAGAGGCGCTGGCGCTCTGGCGTACGCTGGAGCATGAGCCGGGGATTGCCGCGGCCAGCAGCTGGCTCGCCGCTACCTGGGCGGACGCCGGGGCGGCTCTGGCTGAGACAGAGGCGCTGATCCGCACCGCGCTCGGCCTGGCGGCTCGCCATCGGCTCGCGCCCACGGCCCTGATGACCTTCGTGAGCCTTGCGTCGCACCTCGCGGCCCAGGGCGAGCGCACCACACCGCTCGAGCTCCTGGCCCTCGCCGAGGGCCACCCGGCCGCCACCTTCGAGACGCGCAGGCGCGCGGCGGCCCGGACAGCTGAGCTCGGCGTCGGGATGCCGCCTGAGGAGGTTGCGGCCGCCCGGCAACGTGGCGTGAACCTTGACTGGCGCGTGCTCGCCCAGCGCTTCTCCAGCGACCCGGCCGGCGCCGACACGCGCCACCGGCCCACCCCGACCAACCTTGACACCCAGCTTGCGCCCCTGATCGGGCGCGACTACGAGCTAGGCCAGATCGTGGGGCTGCTCAGCGGGTCGGCGCGGCGCCTGATCACGCTGCTCGGCCCGGGCGGGATCGGCAAGACCCGCCTGGCCCAGGAGGCTGCGCTGGCGATGCTCGACAGCTACGCCGACGGGGTTTTCTTCGTGGCCCTTGCGCCGATCGTCGACCCCGCCCAGCTCGTCGCGGCGATCGCCGAGCCCCTGGGGCTGCGTCTGAGCGGGGCGGGCGAGCCGCGCGATCAGCTGCTCAGGCTCCTTAGCCCGAAACAGCTGCTGCTGCTGCTCGACAACTTCGAGCAGCTGCTCGAGGGCGGCGAGCTGATCCCGGCGATCCTGCACGCTGCCCCCAAGGTCACCGTCCTCGTCACCACCCGCGAGCGGCTGGGCCTCGACGGCGAGCTCGTCTACACCCTTGGCGGCATCGAGATCCCCGCGGGCGAGGATGATGAGCGGGCGATGGAGCGCGGCGCGGTGCAGCTGCTGCTCGAGCGCGTCCGCCAGATCCGCCCCGCCTTCGACCCTGGCCCGCGCGACCTCGACGCGATGATCCGCATCTGCCAGCTGGTGCAGGGTATGCCGCTTGCGCTCATCCTGGCGGCAAGCTGGGCCGACATGCTCTCGCTGCGCGAGATCGCCGCCGAGATCGAGCGGTGCCTGGACTTCCTGGAGGCGGACCTGCGGGCGCTGCCGCCACGGCAGCGCAGCGTACGCGCCGTGTTCGATGTCTCCTGGCGTCGCCTTACCCCCATGGCCCAGGTGTGCTTTGCGCGCATGTCCGTGTTTCGCGGGGGCTTCTCGCGCCATGCCGCGGAGCAGATCGTCGGCACCGATCTGCGCATGCTGCGCTCCCTGATCAACAGCTCATTCATCTCGCCCGACCGCGACAACCGCTACACGGTCCACGAGCTCCTGCGCCAGTTCGGCGCCGAGCACGTGGTCGCGCTGGGCGAGGCCGAAGCGCTGCGCGACCGCCACAGCATCTACTACCTCGATCTGCTGCGCGACCTGGAGGCGGATCTGCGTCGCCGGCGCCAGGCCGAGGCGTTCCAGACGATCGAGAGCGACCTCGACAATATCAGGCAGGCCTGGGGCCGCGCCATCGAGCAGCAAGCGGGCGAGCGGATTAGCCAGGCGGCGCACGCCGTATTGCTGTTCGGCGACAAGCGCGGCCGCTTCCGCGAGGGCGCCGACCTGCTTCAGCAGGCCCTCGATCGGCTGGCGCCTGCGCCCGCGGACGCCGGCGAGCTGTGGCCCCGCCTAACCACGCGCCTCAGCCTCTTGCGCTCGCTCTTCCCTCGCGAACAGCAGGTGCCGATGCCTGAGGTAGAGCGCTGCCTGGCGCTGGCACAGCAGGCGGGCCAGGTATTTGAGGAGGCGCTGGCCTACTTCGCACTCGGGATGTACTACACCCGGACCGAGAACGACTACGGGCAGGCCCTCGCCCAGTTCGAGCCGGCGCTCCAGCTGCTGCGGGCCCTTGACGACCGCTTCCACCTGGCCGAGACGCTGGCCCGCTACGGGATCTGCCGGGGCTACACGGGCGACATTCCGGGGTTCTATCAGTACTGTCGTGAAGGCTGCGAGATCGCCCGCGCCGACGAGAATGGCGTCGGTGTCCTGATCGCCCAGGGCAACCTGATGGAGGCCCTGCTGCACCTGGGGCGCTACGCCGAGGTGGCCGAGTACGGCGAGCGCCAGATCGCCCTCGGCGAGCAGCTCGGCGCCCGAAACGGCGTAGCCCACGCGCTGCAGTTCATCGCGCTGGCGCGCTTCCTGGAGGGCGACCTGGACGCGGCGCGCCAGACGGCGATGCGAGGCTACACACTGGGTGCCGAGATCCAGAACGCCTCAGCCATGGGCACGTGCCTGAGCATCCTCGGACTCCAGGCCAGCGTGAGCGGCGACTACCCGCTCGGTCGGCGCTTCGCCGCAGAGGCGCTGGCGCAGCCGCTGAACCTGCTGGCGCTGGTGCAGGCCCACCTGGGCGACGCCATCGCCCGGCGCGGCCTAGGCGCTCACGCCGACGCGCGCCGCTCCCTGGACGACGCGCTCCAATTCGCCCGCCGCTTCGCTACATCTGTCCCTACGCTCTGGCTTCTGCCTGTTGCCGCTCTGCTTCTCGCCGACGAGAGCCACCCCGCAGATGCGGCGACGCTTCTGGGGCTGGCGCACACCCACGAGCTGAGCCCCAGAGGGTGGTTCACGCGCTGGCGCGCGCTGGCTGAGCTGCGCGCGGGTCTGGAGAAGGCCCTTGCGCCTGAGGAGTTCGCCGCAGCCTGGGGCCGTGGCACGCAGCTCGAGCCCGCCGCGGCGACCGCCCTCCTCGAGGCCCATGTCACAGAGCAGCCCTGAGGGCTGGGGCAATCCAGCCTCGTCGTTGGGAGCGGGTCCCTAAGGCGACGCAGTGCTTGCGGCCGCGGGCCCTGCGCAAGCACGGGCATGCCCAGATTGGCCAGCGAGGCCCAGGCGCCTACCCCCTCGCGTTAGCCTGACGAGACGGGCGCGCCAGGCTACTGCGTGTACTGGGCCTCACCATCGCCGAAGGACCAGTTCTCCCAGGTCGTCTCGAGCAGGCTGATCATGAGGTCCTGGGGGCGAAGCCCCGGCTCGCGCGCCAGCAGCTCGGCGGCCCGGGCGTAGAAGGCCCGCTTCTGCGCCGGCTTGCGCCCGGCACTCAGCGTGACCTGCACAAGCACGACATCGTCCGAGCGCTGGATGCCCAGGTAGGCTGGGTCAACCACCATACCATCGGCGGGGTGCTCGGTGATCACCTGGAAGCGATCGTCAGGTGGGATGCCGATCGTCTCGACCAGGGCCTGATGAATGCCGTCGGCGATCGCCCGCCGGTAGGCCGCCGGTTTCCCGGCCCGAAGATCGATGCGCACCAAGGGCATAGCTTGCTCCTTCTATGATTGTTGAGACCGGATCCGCAATACGATACGAGACCGGCGCGCTCAGCCTACTGCCTCCGGCCGCCGGCGTCAAGACGATCTGGGCGCCGTGCGGCGCCCGGCATAAGCCTTATGGCGCACATTATCAACTTGAACATTCCACAAGGTCAACAGACTGCGGCCAAGGGCCAACCTCAGCAATCGCCCGGCGCAGGTAGGCGTAGCTGCTCAGCGACTGCACGACGGAGGGCGTATAGTGGGTGAGCTACGTACACAGTACTGTGCTATAGTGCCCACCATCTACGCTACGATCGAGACGGTGAGGAGAGGAACTGATAATGGCGCCGCCCCCAGTCTCCCTCGATGTCTATCTCGAGATCGGAGCGAAGCGAACCTTTGCCTGCGCGCTCGACTGGCCGGGCTGGTGCCGCGTCGGGCGCGATGAGGGCTCCGCGCTGTTGGCCCTCGTCGCCAGCGGGCCGCGCTACGCAAGCGTGCTCCAGACGGCGTCGCTCGCGTTCGACGCCCCCGCAGACGTGTCTGCGCTCGCCGTGGTCGAGCGGCTCGACGGCACTACGACCACCGACTTCGGTGCGCCCGATGTTGCCCCCGCGGCCGACCTGCGCCCGCTCGACGACAGCACGCTCGAGCGCCTCCAGACCGTGCTCAAGGCCTGCTGGCAGGCCCTCGACACGGCGTTGCACACGGCCGCGGGAAAGGATCTGCGCAAGGGGCCGCGCGGCGGCGGCCGCGACCTCGACGCCATCGCCCACCACCTGCTCGGCGCCGACAAAGCTTACCTCGCGCGGCTCGCCTCGAAGCTTCCAAAACAGCCCGAGGCAGCCCTGAGCGAGGAGCTCGACCGCACCCGGCAGGCGATCCTGGGCGCCCTCGCGGCGGCCGCCCGCGGCGATCTGCCAGCTCAGGGCCCCCGCGGCGGCACTATCTGGCCGCCGCGCTACTTCGCCCGCCGCGTCGCCTGGCACGCGCTTGACCACACGTGGGAGATCGAGGACCGCCTGGCGTAGCCTCATGCCCGCGCCACTTCGCCTCCCGGTCGCCCCCGGCACAGCCCGCACCGGCCCCCGGCGCCCCCGTATGCGGGTGCCGAACAAGCATCACCCCGCCCCCATACCGCCGCCCGATCAGCCCCAGCAGCTTCGGCGGGCCGCGCGCTGCCTCGAGAGCACAGCAGCAAGCGCCGCCCGAGAGCCTGCGCAAGGCCTATACGGCCTCACGCTGAATGGGCAATCCTCACTATTATATTTATGTCAATCCGAGGCGCATTTCATAGGCACGGGCACAAGAGACGACACGCTGTAGTAACATGTGGAAGGTAACACCCTGGTGCGCTTTTCAAGCTATTCTGAGGAGGTGAAGCCGCCCCGCTTCTCGGCATCAAAGGCCGCTATCTGCTAGGAGCCCCACCTATGGCCAAGCGCCTTCGCCCCCTCCTCGCCACAGCAGTCCTCTTTACTCTCCTCGCGGCCTGCAGCAGCGCACAGCCAGCCGCGCAGCCCACCGCCGAGCGCTTCCTGATCGGCATGTCGCAGGCCAACAATGCCGAGCCCTGGCGCGCCGCGATGAACGCCCAGATCGCCGCGGCCGCCCGCAAACTCCCCGAGCTCGAGGTCCGCTTCGCCGACGCGGCCCAGAATAACGCCACCCAGGTCGCCGACGTCGAGCGCTTCATCGAAGAGGGCGTCGACCTGCTGATAATCTCGCCCAACGAGGCCACGCCGCTCACCAATGTGGTCGCCCGGGCCTACGACAAGGGCATCCCGGTCATCGTCCTCGACCGCAAGGTCAACGGCGACAAGTACACTATGTGGATCGGCGCCGACAATAAGCTGATCGGCCGCCGGGCCGGGGCCTACGCCGCCCAGTGGTGCAAAGACCAGGGCCGCGCCCCCTGCAATGTGATCGAGCTGCGCGGCCTCGAAGGCTCAACCCCCGCCACCGAGCGCGGCGACGGCTTCCGTGAGGGCATCGCCACTAACTCGGCCGTCAAGATCATCGCCAGCCAGAACGCCGACTGGATCGGCGACAAGGCCATCCCCCTCGCTGTCGCGATGCTCAAGGTGAACCCCCAGGTCGATGTGATCTACGCCCACAACGACCCTATGGCCGAGGGCGCGCTCAAGGCCTTCCAGAAGCTCAGCGCCGACCCGAGCGCGACGCTGATCATCGGCATCGACGCCCTGCCCACCCCTGACGGCGGCCTCAAGTCGGTTATCGACAGCCGGCTCGACGTCACCTACGTCTACC
The DNA here is from genome assembly GCA_013336035.1 of Chloroflexales bacterium. Lineage (GTDB taxonomy): Bacteria > Chloroflexota > Chloroflexia > Chloroflexales > Chloroflexaceae > CAIWXH01. The sequence continues at coordinate 4,211 of JAAXUL010000213.1, read as the reverse complement.
CCACCGGCGGCCAGGAGGCTATCGAGTGGGCCGTCAAGATCCTCGAGCAGAAGGCCCAGCCCCCCAAAGAGGTCATCCTCGACACCCTCGAGGTCGTGCCCGCCAACGCCGCCGATCTCCTCAAGAGCTTTGGCGGCGAGTGATCGCCGGCCAGGCGCCCCCGCGGACTCCGGAGCGACGCACGGCGCCCCCTAGGGGCGCCTCATCGAGAATCACTATGAACCGCAGCCTCCGCGTCAGTCTGACCTCGCTTCTGATCGCGCTCAGCCTGATCCCCGCGATCGTTGTCGGGGCCGCTCTTGGCTGGGGGATCTTCCAGCGCGAGCGAGCCCATGTGATCGAGCTCGAGCGCCGGGTCACTGACCAGGCCGCTGACCAGATCACGACCTACCTCGATGGCGCTGAGACCGAGCTCTATACGCTCATCCAGGACCCCGCCCTCCGCGGCGATGACCCGGCCGCCCGCGAGGCAGTCCTGAGCGATGCCCTCTTCTACCGCGGCACCTTCGATGAGCTGGAGATCATCGACGCCGCCGGCGCCGAGCTAGCCCGCGCCTCACGCATCGGCATCGTGGCGACCGACAACCTCCACGATCACCGCGCCGACGCGATCTTCGTCGAGCCGATGCGCCTGAATAAGACCTACTACCAGGGCTTCGAGGTCAGCCAGCTGAACGGCGAGCCCCTGCTCCGCATGGCCGTGCCAACCCTCGATGTGCAGAGCGGTAGCCCTGACGGCGTGCTGATCGCCAGCGTGCGCATGCGCCAGGTCTTCGATCGGGTCACCAGCCTGCCCCTCGGGCTCAACGGCACCATGATGGTCACCGACGCCGACGGTCATCTGATCGCCCACCCCAACCTGACGGCCTTCGCCGACGCCATACCCCAGCCCTCGGCCGTCGACGGCGTCGCCCTCGGCGTCACCGGCGAGCAGGTGCTCCAGGTGCGCCGGCCCATCAGCATCGGCAATCTGAGCCTGTCTATTAGCGCCGAGCAGCCCCTGGCCAATGCCGATGAGAGCCTGCGCCGCTCGCTGAGCATGGCGGCCCTGCTGTTCGCGGGCATCGCGCTAGCGGCTGCCGCCTTCGCCCTTATCGCCGTCGGCCGGATCGCGCGCCCGATCAGCGACCTCGCCGCCGCCACCCAGCGCATCAGCGCCGGCGACACCACCGGACAGGTCGCGGTCTCACGGCACGACGAGATCGGCGCCCTTCAGCGCGACTTCAACCAGATGGTCTCCGACCTGCGCGCCCAGCGCGCCGCCATCGACGAGCGCACCGAGGCCCTTCAGTCTAGCCTCGACCGCCAGCGCGACCTGCTCGAGACCGTTGCTCAGCTCTCATCCCCGCTGCTGCCTGTGTGGGAGGGCGTCGTGGTCCTGCCCATCGTTGGCCATGTCGACGCCCAGCGCGGCGCGGCGCTGACCACCACGCTGGTCGAGGGGGTCGCCCAGCGCCGCGCCAGAGTCGCCATCCTCGACATCACCGGCCTCGCCACGGTCAACGACGAGGTCGTGGCCACACTCCTGCGCGCCGCTCAGGCCGTCGAGCTGCTTGGCGCTCACGCCATGCTCGCCGGGGTCTCGGCCGCCTTCGCCCAGCGTATCGTCACCAAGACGGTCAACCTCGCGGCCCTCGAGAGCTACCGCGACCTTCAGAGCGCCGCCGAGAGCGCCATCACCCGCCTGGATGGCCGGCAGGTGGCCCGCTAAGGGCACCGCCGAACACAAGCGACCCGCTACTACTGCGCGCCGGAAGCCTGGATAGAGATCGTACGGGCGCCCACGAGGGGCGCCCGCATCACTTCAAGCTGTCAGATCACTAGAGCCTGAAACCCTCGCTTAGCTCAGCCCGAGGCCGCCTCGCGCTCCATTGCGACCAGCTCTGCTATCTCGACATCAAAGGCCTCGGCTATCAGCTCGGGGTCGGGGACGAGCGCGGCATCGGCGAGCACGCCCACATGCACGCTGCCCACGTAGCTGAGGATGCTAATCCCCAGGCCCAGGCCCGCCGCCTCGGGCACCCAGAATACCGCCCTGCGTACTGGCTTGCCCGCGAGCGCGTTCGCCACACGCGGGCCGGGCACATTAGTGACCACCATGCTGGCCATACTGCACAGGGCCTCGAGCAGGGTGTGCTCGACGCCGGTGGGCATCACCCCAAGCAGCCCCACCACGCCGTAGCCGATATAGGCCTCGGGCGAGGCCTTGATCGCATCCATCTCTTTGCGTAAGCGGGCCATACGCTCGGCCGCGCTCTCGACGCCCAGAGGCAGGGTCACATAGACCAGCCCGAAATGATTGCCACCGTCGGACTTCGCCCCGGGCGGCAGCAGGTTCACCGGCACCATAGCGCGCAGACCACGCTCGCTGATCGGCGCCGCGTGGCCCAGCAGGTAGCGCCGTAGCGCGCCGGCCACAGCCGTGAGGATCACGTCGTTGACCGTCCCGCCCATCGCCTTGCCGATCGCCTTCACGTCGGCCAGGGGCACAGGCGCCGACCAGGCGACCCGCTTGGACATGCTCAGCGGCCCCTTAAGGATGCTTGGCGCATCGGGGCCCATCAGGGCCAGCTTGCTCAGCACCGCCGCGCTGCTGCCCAGCAAGTTCAGGGCCCGCTCGGGGTGGCTGACCCACGCCCAGCCCTCGTGCATGATCGCCTCGGTCGAGCGCACCGCCGCGCCGATCAGCTCGAAGGCGTTGTCGACGATCCCGTGGAAGCCGTTCGTGTGGGCGGGCACGATCCCGTTCGTGGGCGGCGGGTCGAGCAGGCTATTGAACACCTGCACCAGGGCCACGCCGTCGGCCATACAGTGATGGACGCGCAGAACCATCACGCAGCCCTCGCCGTCGTAGCGCTCGACGAGATACATCTGCCAGAGCGGCCTGGTCGGGTCGAGAGGCGTGCTGATCAGGTCGCTCAGCAGCTCACGCAGGGCTATATCGTCGCCGGCGCCGGGCAGGCCGATCCGGTGGACGTGGGCCTCGACGGCAAAGCGCGGGTCATCCTCCCAGTGGGGCGCGCTGCCCCGCCCATCGACGACCCGCTGCGAGAAACGCGGGAAGCACAGCAGGCGAGTGGAGACGATCTCCCGCAGGCGCTTGAAGTCGATGGGCTGGTCAAACGTCAGTGCGACTGTGATCACCATGGGGTTGGTCGGCTCGTCCATGTGCAGCCACGCCGCATCGACGCTAGCGAGCGGAGTGCGGGTCCGCTGGGAGGGGCTCATCGGTGGACCTCCTCTTGTTGGGGCGGCGCCTCGCCCACGGGGCCGCGCCGGCTCAGGCCCACCAGGGCCCGGGCCGCCAGGTCGCGGGCCTGCCGCAGCGCGCCGGACCACGCCGGCTCGCGCACACCCTTGGCCATCTTCGGCAAACGGGACAACTTCTCGCGGGCCTCGGCCTTCACGCGGGCCAGGCGCTCTGGGTCGGCCCGCAGCTGGGCCGCCAGATCACGGCGCAGGGCCACATCCTCGTCGGTGATATAGTCGTCGAACATGCGCAGCCCGGCCAGCTGGAAGCCGTGCTTCTTGAACAGCCTGTAGATCTCCTTGACGCGCTCGATCGAGATATTGCGCCCGAGGGTGTAGTCCTCGAAGCGGCCATCCATAGCCAGCAGGGCCGTCTCGCCCAGGCAGGCGTAGGCCGTGCCGGGGGGCAGGCCGATATCGTAGCCGATGTCGGTCACGCCGGGGATGACCACCTCGCCGCTCTCGATCACGAGGACATCGGGGCGCAGGGCGGCCTCGGCGGGGCTGATATCGGGCGGGCGGGCGACATCGCAGATCACGGCGCCGGGCTTGCAGCGGCTGATATCGATCACGCGCTGGCCGAAGGCCGAGGTCGCGGTCACGATCAGGTCACACTCCTCGACCAGACCCTCGGCGTGGGTGGCGATCGTCACCTGGGCGCCGGGGGTCTCCTCCTCGATCGTGCGCTTGAGCGCGATCAGCTTCTCGGGCTCGATCGAGACCAGGGCCACATCGCGCAGGGCCTGGGCGAGCAGGCGGGCGCAGACCGAGCCGATCGAGCCCGTGGCGCCGATCACCATCGCCCGGCCGTGGGCCAGGTCGGTGGCGCCCATCTTGATCACGGCCTGCTTGGCGGCCTCGAGGGTGGCGGCCACCGTCAGGCTGTTGCCGCTGGTGATCGCGATATCGGCCTCGTGGGCCACGGTGATCCCGGCGTCGCCGACCACGCTGGTGAAGGCGCC
>JAAXUL010000212.1 GCA_013336035.1 Chloroflexales bacterium | reverse complement strand
GGTGGACCCACCCCGTCCCATCCCGAACCGGGTCGTGAAACGCCGCAGCGCCGATGCTACTGGGGCTTGAGCCCTGGGAACGTAGGTCCACGCACCCTGACCACACAAGCGCCCCCGTCGATCTGATCGACGGGGGCGCGATCGTCTGCGGGGCGCTTCAAGGGGAATCCCCTAACCCCTATGGTTGCGCTGGCGCCAATTGCGCGGTATAACTGTGCCATACCGCCACACCTGAGTGCCCAGTATATCTATGGAGACAGCGCGCATCTTGCTCGCCGACGACCACGCCGTGGTCCGTGCGGGCATCGCCAACGCCATCGCCGACCTCCCCGGCGTGACTATTATGGGCGAGGTGGGCGATGGGCCTGCCGTGCTTGCCGCGCTCGCCGCGCAGCGGCCCGACTGCCTGCTGATCGATGTCACCATGCCCTCCTTCGAGCCCATCGGCGACATCGGGCACATCAGGGAGCTCTACCCGGATATGAAGATCCTCGTCGTCAGCGCCTACGATGATGACGCCTATGTGCAGGGCCTGCTCGGCGCCGGCGTGAACGGCTACCACCTCAAGGACCAGCCGCTCAGCGATCTGCGCCTGGCGGTGCAGCGCGTGTTGGCCGGCGAGCGATGGATCTGCAGCCCGCTGGTCGAGAAGCTGATCCGGCTGCGCGAGGGCGCGCCGGTAACCCTGACCGAGCGCCAGCGCGAGCTGCTGGCCTGCCTGCAAGAGGGCCTCGACAATAGCGCGATTGCCCGCCGCACCGACCTCAGCGTCAAGACAATCGAGAACCACCTGACCCGCCTTTACCGGCACCTGGGCGTTCAGAGCCGCCTCGAGGCGGTGAGCTACATACGTCAGCACCCGGCCCTGCTTGGGCGAGGCGCCGCCCCGCCGTCGGCGCGCGAGGCCGAGCGCCCTGGCCGGCACATGCTGCTGATCGTCGACGACAATGTGCGCTACCGCACCCAGCTGCGCCGTATGGTCAGCAAGGCCTACCCCTCGGTCACGATCTGCGAGGCCGAGGATACCCGCGGGGCGATGCAGACCGTACACCGCGTCGCGCCCCAGCTCGTCCTCGTCGATGTTGTCCTCGGCGATGAGAACGGCATCGACTGCGCCCGCCAGATCCACGCCCACGCCCCCAGTACCCGCGTCGTCCTCTTCAGCGCCTACCCCGACCGCGAGTTTCACCGCCAGGGCCTGCAGGCCGGCGCCGTGGCCTTCCTCGACAAGAAGGATCTTGATGCGGCGGCACTTCGCGAGCTGATCGACGATGCTCTGACCTGGTGAGTAGGGGAAATCCCCTATTGCTTTCAAGGGTATACGTGAGGGGATTGGGGGGGGTAGAGGGTTGTGAAATAGTAATCAACGCTCTATAATTCCGGGCACGACAACCGCCATGAGGTAGATAGCCGCATCGCGCCAGTGATGACCACGCGAGTGCGGAAAGGAGGCCCAGAGCCAGACACACCGTACCCCAAAGACGGTCAATTCGTCGTGGAACAGATTCTGTCTAGGAGGACATGAACTATGCGGAACAAAGGCGTACTCGCGCTGCTCGCGCTGCTCGCAAGCGTTATCCTCGCTGCCTGCGGTGCTCAGACTCCCGCTGCTGCCCCGACCGCCTCTCCCGCCGCGGCCGGTGAGGCCCCCACCGTTGCCGCTGAGGCCCCCACCGCCGCCGCCGCAGAGACTCCTGCTGCCGCTGAGACCCCCGCCGCCGCCGCGGAGACCCCCGCCGCCGGCACTCTGTCCGTTGGCATCGTACTGCCGACCAAGGACGAGCCGCGCTGGATCCAGGACGAGACCCGCTTCAAAGAGGCTCTGGGCGCGGCCGGCTACCAGGTCGAGATTCTGTTCAGCCAGAGCGACCCGGCCAAGGAGAAGGCCAACGTCGAGTCGCTGCTGACCAAGGGCATCAAAGTCCTGATCATCTGCCCGCATGACGGCGCGGCTGCCGCAGCCTCCGCCGATGCGGCCCGCGCCGCCGGCGTGAAGGTGGTCTCGTACGACCGCCTGATCCTCGGGACCGATGCCGTCGACTACTACGTCACCTTCGACAGCCTGGCGGTGGGCGCCCAGCAGGCCCAGTACCTGGTCGATAAGGCCACGGGCACAGGCAACCCCCTGTATCTCTACGCCGGCGCCGCCTCTGACAACAACGCCTTTCTCTTTTTCCAGGGCGCCTGGAAAGTGCTGCAGCCCAAGATCGCCGATGGCACCTTCGTGATCGCCAACTCGTCTGAGGCCGAGGCGCTCAAGGATAAGGCCGATCTGACCCGCGACGAGCAGGCCAAGATCATCGGCCAGGTCAGCACCAACTGGGACTTCAACACCGCCAAGACCCTGGCTGAGTCCAACCTGACCGCCGCCGGCGCTGACGCCAAGGGCGATGTCTTCATCCTGGCGCCGAACGACGGCACGGCCCGCGCGATCGCCGACACCTTCGCGACCGACAAGGACGTGACGAGCTTCCTGATTACCGGCCAGGACGCCGAGAAGGCCTCGGTGCAGTACATCATCGACGGCAAGCAGTCGATGACCGTCTTTAAGGACGTCCGCACGCTCGTCAACGACGCGATCACCGCCAGCGTTGCCCTGCTCGAGGGCAAGACCCCTGACGCCTCCGGCTCGTACAACAACGGCAAGATCGACGTGCCGGCCGTCCAGTCGCCAGTGATCTCGGTCGATAAGGACAACCTCCAGAAAGAGCTGATTGACTCCGGATACTACCAGGCCAGCGACTTCACCGGCCTGTAAGCAGACCCGGCGGTAAGCCAAAGCAGGAATAGAGATGGCATCGTCTATCCCTATTCCTGCTCTTGTTATCGGTTCGAGGAGCCAGAGCCGCTATGAGTACTCCCCCTCCCATCTTGGAGATGAAAACCATCACCAAGGAGTTCCCCGGCGTGAAAGCCCTGAACAACGTTAGCTTTCGCGTTGCCAGGGGCGAGATTCACTGCCTGGTCGGTGAGAATGGCGCGGGCAAATCCACGCTTATGAAGGTGCTGAGCGGTGTCTACCCCCACGGCACCTATAGCGGGGATATCCTGTTCGACGGGAAGGTCCAGCAGTTCCGCGGCATCCGCGATAGTGAGCGGACCGGCATCGCAATCATCTACCAGGAGCTGGCGCTGTTCCCTGAGCTGACGGTCTACGAGAATATCTTCGTCGGCAATGAGATCCGCAGCGGCCCGAGGGTCGACTGGAACGAGACGATCAAGCGCGCCAGCCAAGTGCTGAAGAAGGTCCGGCTCAATGTCAACCCCGAGGCGAAGATCAAAGATCTGGGCGTCGGCAAGCAGCAGCTGATCGAGATCGCCAAGGCGCTCAGCAAGGACGTCAAGCTGCTCATCCTGGACGAGCCGACCGCGGCGCTGAACGAGGACGATAGCGCGAACCTGCTCGACCTGCTGCGCGGCCTACGCGACCAGGGCGTGACCTGCATCCTGATCTCGCACAAGCTCAAGGAGGTGATCTCGATTGCCGACAGGGTCACGGTGCTGCGCGACGGCCAGACCATCCGCACCCTGGACGCCCACCAGGGCGAGGTGAACGAGCCCGCGCTGATCAAGAACATGGTCGGGCGTGAGATCGACAATATCTACCCCCCTCGCGAGCACAAGCAGCCCGGAGAGGTGACACTAGAGGTCAAGGGCTGGAGCGCGTACGCCCCGGCTCTGGGCCGGAATATCCTGCGCGATGTGACATTTAATGTGCGGCGCGGTGAGATCGTCGGCTTCGCCGGCCTGATGGGCTCGGGGCGCACCGAGCTGGCGCTGAGCATCTTCGGCAACTCCCTCAGCTACCAGGTGAAGGGCGAGCTGTTCGTGAAGGGCAAGAAGCGTACCTTCCACAAGCCCCAGGATGCGATCCGCGCGGGCGTAGCCTATGTGACCGAGGACCGCAAAGGCAACGGCCTGATCTTGATCCAGGATGTCAAGCAGAACATCACCCTGGCGAACCTGCGCGCGATCGCGCGGAATAGCGTTATCGACGATAACGCCGAGATCAAGACGGCGAACCAGTACAAGAGCTCACTCAACATCAAGACGCCGAACGTCGAGCAGCGGGTCTCGAATCTGAGCGGCGGCAACCAGCAGAAGGTCTGCCTTGGCAAATGGCTCTTTGTCAAGCCCGACGTGCTAATCCTTGATGAGCCCACGCGCGGGATCGACGTCGGCGCAAAGTTCGAGATCTACACGCTGATGAACCAGCTGGTCGAACAGGGCATGAGCATCATCATGATCTCGTCCGAGCTGCCCGAGGTGCTGGGGATGAGCGACCGTGTCTATATCGTATCCTCAGGCCGGATCACGGGTGAGCTGCCGATCGAAGAGGCGAGCCCCGAGAAGATTATGGCCCTGGCTACCAACTGAGGAGGCTCGGGATGATAACGGGCAACGTACAGCAGCAACAGTCGGGGTCCTTTGTCCAGAACCTGGGCAAAGTGCTGCGGCAGAACATCCGCGACTACGGCATGTTCATCGCCCTGTTTGTGATTATGGCGATCTTTACCGTCACCACCAAGGGCGTCTTTATCTCGTCGCGCAACCTGAGCAATCTGCTGAACCAGACCGGCTACATCGCGGTGCTGGCGGTCGGCATGACCCTGGTGATCGTGATCCGCCATATCGACCTGTCGGTCGGCTTCCTGGCCGGCTTCCTGGGCGCGGTCGCGGCGATCGCGCTGGTGCAGTGGGGTCTGCCCACGATCATCGTCGTGCCGATGGTGCTGGGGCTCGGCATCCTGGCCGGCCTGCTCACGGCCTTGCCGGTGGCGCAGCTGGGGATCCCGTCCTTCGTGGCCTCCCTGGCGGGCTGGCTAATCTACCGCGGCCTGCTGCAGCTGGTCACCGAGAGCACCGGCACGATCATTATTTCGGACAAGGCCTTTAACGCGATCGGCAACGCCTTCATCCCCGACATCCCCGGCCTCGGCTTTATTGAGGGCGTCCATACGCTCACCCTGCTGCTGGGCCTCGCGGCGATCGCCCTCTTCATCTACAGCGAGTTCAGTAGCCGCCGCAAGAAGCTGGCCTACAGCTTCGAAGTGCTGCCGGTGGGCATCTTCGTGCTCAAGCTGATCTTTATCTCGGCCGTGATCGGCGCGATCACCTGGGTGCTGGCCAGCTATAATGGCCTGTCGTGGACCGTCGTGATCATGCTGGTCGTGGTCGCTGTCTACTACTTTATCACCACCCAGACAGTCCTTGGCCGGCATATCTATGCGGTCGGCGGCAACCCCGAGGCGGCGAATCTGAGCGGCGTCAGCGTCAAGCGGATTACGTATATCGTCTTCGGCTCGATGGGCATGCTCTCGGCGCTATCGGGCATCCTGTTCGCCTCGCGCCTGCAGTCGGCCACGACCACCGCCGGCACGCTCTTCGAGCTCGATGCGATCGCGGCGGCCTATGTGGGCGGCGTCTCGGCCGCCGGCGGCGTCGGCCGGGTCACCGGCTCGATCATCGGGGCCCTGGTGATGACCTCGCTGACCAGCGGTATGAACCTGATGGGCACCGGCATCGCCTACCAGTACATCGTCCGCGGCGCGGTGCTCGCGGCCGCCGTGATCTTCGACGTGATGACGCGCCAGGCGGCCAAATAGGACTGCACGGCACAAGTGGTTTGAGCCCAACAGCATGGCCCAGCAGCTGAATGAGCAGCGCAGCGCACCCGCTGTCACCGCCCCCCCCCGCGAGCATATTGGCGGCCAGCAGCCCTCGTGGCGGCGGGTGCTGGCGGGCCGACAAGAGCTTGTGATCCTCGGGCTGCTGGCGCTCGCCGCGCTCACCCTGAGCTTGCTCAGCGAGAACTTCTACCAGCCGACCAACCTGCTCAACCTGGCCCGCGGCGTCTCGTGGTTTGCCGTGGCGGCCCTCGGGGCGAGCATGGTGATCGTGATTGGCGGGATCGACCTCTCGGTGGGCGCGGTGATGGCCCTGGCCGGGCTGGTCTGCGCGGTGTGCCTGCGGGCGGCGCTGCCCCTGACTCTGTCGATCGGGGCCGGGCTGGCCAGCGGCGCGGCGGTGGGCCTGCTCAATGGCCTGCTGGTGGCCCGGCTCAACCTGCCGCCATTTATCGTCACCCTTGGCACGATGGGCGTGGCCCGCGGCCTGACCTTCGGGCTCACCAACGGCGCGCCCATCCGCGACCTGCCCGTCCAGTTCCGGGCGCTCGGGCAGAATGACCTGCAGATTGGGCCGCTTACCTTCCCCCTTTCGCTGGTAGCGATGGCCGGGCTGGCCGCGCTGGTGGCGCTGCTGCTCGACGGCACGATCCTGGGGCGCTATATCTACACCCTGGGGCGCGACGAGGCCGCCCTGCGCCTGGCCGGCGTGCGGACCGAGCAGATCAAGCAGACGGTCTACACGCTCAGCGGGCTGCTCGCGGCCTGCGGCGGGATCATGCTGACCGCCTGGCTCGGCGTGGCCACCCCCACCGCCGCCGAGGGCTACGAGCTCGACATTATCGCGGCGGCGGTCATCGGCGGCACCAGCCTCTTCGGCGGCGAGGGCAGCGTGCTCGGGGTGGTCCTGGGGACGCTGCTGATGCTGATGGTGCGCAACGGCATGGTGCTGCTCGGCTTCCCCGCCTACTGGCAGATCGGGGCGATCGGGGCGATGATCCTGACGGTGGTGCTGATCGACTATCTGCGGCGCCGGCGCCTGATGCAGGGCTAGACCAATGGCACGCCGCCTGAGCCCCCTGCTGCTCACTCTCTTCCTGCTGGCCGCCTGCGCCGGGCCGGCTGAGCCCGCGCGCCCGAAGCTGACCCTGGCCTGGGTGAGCAAGAGCCTGGGCAACCCCGTGTTCGACCACGGCTATAATGGCGCGATGCAGAAGGCCCGTGAGCTGAGCAATGCAGGGCCCTACGCGGTCGAGCTGATCGCGGCGGCCCCGACCTCGGCCGACGCCGTCGAGCAGACCCGCGTGCTCGACGACCTGATCGCCCGCCGCGTCGACGGCATCGCCGTCTCGTGCAACGACCCGATCGCCTGCGCCGACCCGATCGACCGCGCCGTGGGCGCCGGCATCCCCGTGATGACCTGGGACAGCGACGCGCCCAAGAGCGGCCGCTTCACCTTCCTCAGCATCGACAACCACGCCGCAGGCCGCAAGGCCGCCGAGCTGCTCGTGGGCGCGATCGGCGGCGCGGGCAAGGTGGCGATTATCACCGGCGTGCCCGGCGGCCTCAACCTCGAGGAGCGTGTGGCCGGCTTCCGCGAGGTGATCGCCGGCTACTCAGCGATCACCGTTGTCGCCGAGGTGGCCACCGGCGAGGATATCAGCAAGGGCGTGCAGGGTGTCGAGGAGGTGATGCAGGCCCACCCGGACCTGCGGGGCTGGTTCTTCGCCGGCATGTGGCCGCTCTTCGCCGACCGCGGTGCTATGCCCCAGTGGGAGGCCTCGACCCGGGCCGGGAGGCTTAAGACGGTCTGCTTTGACACCCTGCCCTTCCAGCTCGAGCTGCTGCGCGATGGCTACCTGGCCGCCCTGATCGGGCAGAAGTACTGGGGCTGGGGCTACGACTCGGTGCAGATCCTCTACGATCGCATCGTGGGCCGGCGCGCGTTCCCGCCCTTCATCGACACCGGCATAGATATTGTGACGCGCAACAATGTCGAGGCGATGATCCGCGCCTGGGAGCGCAACGATTTCCAGACGCCGCTGCCGCCGCCATAATATGGAAACCCTGCTTCACGCCAGCAAGCTGAGCAAGAGCTTCGGCCGCCTGACAGCCCTGGACCGGGTGAGCTTCAGCGTACACCCGGGCGAGGTAGTGGGGCTGGTGGGCCGCTCGGGGGCGGGCAAGTCGGTGCTGTCCCAGATCCTGGCCGGCACGCTGGTCCCCAGCGCGGGCGAGCTGCTGCTAGGGGGCGACCGGCTGCGCTGGCCATTTAGCGCCCGCCGTCTGGGGGTCGCCGTGGTGCCGCAGCACCCGGTCCTCGCCGAGCGGCTCGACATCACCGCCAATATCTTCCTCGGGGCCGAGCTGGGCCGGCCGCAGCGCCTGGGCTGGCTGCGGGCGCCCGACCGGCGGCGCATGGATCAGCGGGCCGCCGAGCTGCTCGCCCGCCTCGATCTGCCAGTGGCCAGCCTGCGCGCCGGGGTCAATAACCTGACTAGCGAGCAGCGCCAGCTGATCGCGATCGCGCGGGCCCTGGTGGCCCAGGTGCGCCTGGTGATCCTCGACGAGCCCACGGCCCTGCTCGGCTACAGCTACCAGCAGCGGCTTCTGGCGCTCATCCGCGAGTGGCAGGGCCAGGGCGCCGCGGTACTGCTCGCCACCGGCAGCCTCGACTATATCTTCGCCGTGACCGACCGGGTGATCGTGCTCAACGAGGGCCGGGTCGCCCTGGACACGCGCACCGACAGCTCTACCCGCGAGGAGATAGTGGCGGCACAGATCGGCCAGGGCGAGCGCCAGCAGCTCACGCCGATGATCTGGGCCCTCGAGAGCTACTACAGCGCCCGTGAGCAGGCCGAGCGCCTGCGCCTGCAGCAGCGCCGGCTCGAGCGCGACCTGGCGGCCCAGGACAGCCTCAACCAGCAGCTGATCAGACAGCTGGCCCAGCAGGTACGCTCGCTCGACCAGGCCAATCTGGCCCTGCAGGACGCCCAGCGGCGCCTGCTGACCCAGCGCGAGGACGAGCGCAAGTATCTGGCCCGCGAGCTGCACGACCAGGTGATCCAGGACCTGCTGAGCGTCAACTTCCAGCTTGAAGATCTGGAGGGGGAGGTGAGCGGCGAGGCCAGCGCAGATCTGGCCGGCGAGCTGGCCGACGCGCGCGAGAGCGTGCGGGCCCTGGTGGACGATGTGCGGCGCATCTGTGGCAATCTGCGCCCGCCAACCATCGATAGCCTTGGCCTCGGCGCGGCACTCCAGTCGTTCACCCGCGACTGGTCGGCGCGCACCGGCGTCGCCGTGAGCCTTGAGGTGGATGAGAGCATGGGCCGTCTGCCCGAGGAGATCGAGCTGTCGATCTTCCGCATCGTGCAGGAGAGCTTGGCGAATGTGCGCAAGCACGCCGCGGCCCAGGCTGTGCGCGTGCAGGTCTGCCCGGCCTCGCCGCGGGCCGTGGCGATTATGATAGAGGACGATGGGCGCGGCCTTGACACGAGCCTGGACCTTGCGGCCCTGGCGCGGGCCGGCCACTATGGCCTGGTTGGGATCAGCGAGCGCCTGGCGCTGCTCCAGGGCCGGCTGCGCATCACCAATGGCGCGCAGGGAGGCCTGCTGATCGAGGCAGAGATCCCGCACCCGCGGGCGGGGTGAGCGCTCAGCGGAGCGAATGAAGTGAGCGAAGCGATGGACGCCGTCGAGCTGGAGAATATCAGCAAGATCTACCCGACGCGCGGCGGCCCGCTGGCGGCCCTTGATGGCGTGACCTTGCGTGTGGCGGAGGGCGAGACGGTGGCCCTGGTGGGGCCGAGCGGCTGCGGCAAGAGCACGCTGCTGCGCCTGATCGCCGACCTCGACGCGCCAAGCGCCGGGGCGGTGCGCGTGCTCGGCATGCCTCCGGGCCAGGCCCGCGACCGGCGCGCCTACGGCCTCGTCTTCCAGGCCCCGACCCTCTTTGCCTGGCGCACGGCGGCCCAGAATGTCGCCCTGCCCCTCACGTTGGCGGGCAGCCCCGCCCCCGAGCGTGAGGCGCGCGTGGCGTCTCTGCTGCGCCTCGTCGGCCTCGAGAGCTTTGGGGCGGCCTATCCGCGGCAGCTCTCGGGCGGGATGCAGCAGCGGGTCGCCCTGGCGCGGGCCCTGGCCCTCGACCCGCCCCTGCTGCTGCTCGACGAGCCCTTCGCCGCCCTCGACGAGCTGACCCGCGAGCAGCTGCAGGCCGACCTGCCCGCTGCTCTGGCCGTCACCGGCCGCCCGATCAGCGTTGTGCTGGTGACCCACAGCCTGCCCGAGGCTGTCTTCCTGGCTGACCGGGTGGCGGTCTTCTCGGCGCGGCCCGGCCGCATCCTGCGCCAGATCGTCGTGGACCTGCCCCGCCCGCGCACCGCCGAGCTACGTGACTCGGCGCGCTTTCATGGGCTGGTGTCCGCGGCGCGGCGGGCGCTGCGCTATAAGGATGAGGGATGAAGTCAGCCCTTGCTCTTCTGCTGCTGCTCGTCGCCGCTAGCCTTCCCCAGGCCCGGCCCGCCCGCGCGGCGCCCCGCTGCTTCCCCGGGGTCCCCGGCGTCACCGACTGTATCGAGGGGCCGATCGGGGCCTTCTGGCAGG
>JAAXUL010000898.1 GCA_013336035.1 Chloroflexales bacterium | reverse complement strand
CGCCCACGTCCGCCACCGGGGCCGACCTTGACGCCGCGCGGGCTCTGCTCGACGAGGCCGACTGGACGCTGCCCGAGGGGGCGACCATCCGCCAGCGCGAGGGCGTCACGCTCACCGCGACGCTCTATGTGCGCGGCGACGATGAGCGGCGTGTGCTGGCCGCCCGGCAGATCGCCGAGTCCGCCGCCGCCGTCGGCATGCGGATCCAGGTCGAGCCGGCCGACTTCGCCAGCGTTATCCGCTCGCGCTATGCACCGCCCTTCGACTTCGACCTGCTGCTGGGCAGCTGGAGCAATGGCGCCGGCGACCCCGACTACGCCGATGTGATGTACTATGACCCCGACGACTTCGCGCTCTTCCACTCGAGCCAGCTCAACCAGGGCGAGGCCGACGACCGCGCGACGCGCAACTTCGTGGGCTACGGCAACCCCGACTACGACAACCAGGCCCAGGCGGCCCGCCAGCTCTACAACCTCGACGAGCGGGTCGCGGCGATCACCCAGGCCCAGGCCCGCGTCGCCGCCGACCTGCCCTACCTCTTCCTGTGGGCCGACCGCGTCCCCGTCGCCCACAGCGAGCGCCTCGCCACGCTCGATGGGCCGATCGAGCTCGGGTCGCCCCTCTACTACTGGAACATCGAGCGCTGGTACCTTACGCCCTGAGGGCGCGGAAGCAGAGCTGGACATGAACCCGTTCACCGAGCGGAGCAGGATCACTGACCCCTCGCGCTTCACGGGGCGCTGGCGCGAGGTGGGGATGGTCTTCGAGCGGCTGGAGCGGCGGCAGCCGGTGATACTCGCTGGGGCCGCGGGCGCGGGCAAATCGTCGCTGCTGACCCACGTGGCCCAGGCGGCCGGGGCCGTGCTCGAGATCCCCGACCTCGACGCGCTCTTCCTCGACCTGGCCGTGCTGCCCGCGGCCGCCACGGCCTACCGGCTGGCGGCCAACGCGCTGCGCGGGAGTGGCGAGACGGCGGCTGACCTCGAGGCGGCCCTCGTGCGCTTCGGCCACCCGGTGCTGCTCTGCCTCGACGGCGCCGACCGGGCCATCGCCGCCGGCTGGGGCGAGGATCTACTCGAGCGCCTGGCCCGCATAGCACGCCGCAGCGTGCCGTCCCGCGACGACGAGCAGCGCCTGCTCCCCGGCACCCACGACCTGATGCTGGTGGCCGCCGCCGGGGCCGAGGTGCCCGCCCTGAGCGAGCGCTTCGCCAGCGTGCGGCTCGGCGCCCTGGCGCCCTCGGAGGTGCGCCTGCTGGCCGAGGCCTACCTCGATGAGGGCGAGGTGACGTTTAGCGCCGACGAGCTGCGGGCGCTCGGCGAGCTGAGCGTCGGGCACCCGGCCTACCTGCAGCGGGCGGCCTTCCACCTCTACGAGTCGCGCTCCAGGCTCGACTATGACTGGCGGGCCGCCTACCTGGCCGAGGCCCGCGAGCGCCCTATCCCCGGCGCGCCCCTGCCCCCCGAGGTCTTCCGCGGCGAGCAGGCGGCCAGCCGCGATGAGGCGCGCCTCGACCCGCAGGCGCCTGACGCCCAGCGCCCCGCTGCGCAAGGGCAGGAGGCGCTGATTGAGATCCGGCCCTTCGTCGAGGCGACCCTGCCGCTGGCCGTAGCCCTGGTGGCCCTGCAGCTCAGCGGGAGCTGGCTTGTGGCCGTGGGTGTGGTTGTGGCGGGATACGCGCTTGTGGCCCTGGCGCGGCGGCGCTAAATGCCCTGCTATAATGCGGGTGGGCCCGAAGGCGCGCATACAGAGCTACCACGTCACGCCCGCGAACAGGTCGCGCTCGCTAAGCCCGGGCGTGGCCTCGGGGTAGGCCCGCATAAAGCTCTCGTCGCCGCCGAAGAGGCGGCCGTACCAGCCGAGCGGGCCGCCGGACATCTGCTCGCCGCCCTGGCTGGCGTGGCAGCGGGCCGCGGCGATGCGGGCCTCGACCACGGGCAGATAGTCGACCCGGGCGTGGATGGGGAAGTCCACCTCGGCGAGGGAGGCCAGGTCGATGTCGTGGTTGCGCCCGAAGCGGCGCGGGTCCTGGCGGAAGAGGGGCATAAGGCGCACGGCTAGCCGCAGAATGCGGCGCGCGAAGGTCTGAAAGTAGAGCTTCTGGGGCCGCCAGGGCGGCTCGTCGCCGGGGAAGCGCGCGGGGTCGCCGGCGGCGTGGAAGGCCATAACCGTGGCCTGCTGGATGGCGATATGGTCGGGGTGACGGTAGCCGCCGATGGGGTCGAAGGTAATGACCACATGGGGCCGCAGGCGGCGGATGTGCTGGGTGACGAGGGCGGCCACGGCCTCGAGGGGCTGGGCGGCCAGGGCCTCGGGGTGCTGGTTGGCGGGCGTCCCGGCCATCCCCGAGTCGCGGTAGCCCAGCATCGTCACGCTGGTGAGGCCGAGGGCCTGGGCGGCGCAGTCGAGCTCGGCCTGGCGCCGCTCGGTGATCGAGGCGTAGCCCGCCAGGTGCTCGGGGTCGAACGAGCCCTCCTCGCCGCCGGTGGCGCAGATCAGGTGGACGGCGGCGCCCATCCAGCTGTAGCGGGCCAGGGTGCCGCCCGTGCCGAAGCTCTCGTCGTCGGGGTGGGCCAGGATCGCCAGGAGGGTCGGGCGCAGGCCGGTCGCGAGGGTTGTCACTGGTGTCGCTCCGTGTAGATTATTTTCGCCAGGCATCCGAAGAGTACGCAGATCTTGCCAATTGCGCAAGCGCCATTTGCCTATGCCACCACATCATCGCAGGTACCCATACGCTGTGCGCCGCGTCGCGGCCCACTTCATCCCGGTCGCCCACCTGCAGCGGGCGCCCTACAGCGGGGCCGCCGAGGCCCTGGAGCTCACGACGGCCGACGAGGTGACGATCGCCGCGACCCTGCTGCGGCGCGGGCGCGACCGGCTGGTGATCGTCTGCCACGGCTTCGGCGCCACCCAGCGGGCCAGCTCGATCGTCTGGCTGGCCGAGGCCCTGGCGGGGCCGTACGATGTGCTCACCTTCGACTGGCGGGGCTACGGCGGCAGCGGCGGCCTGGCCAGCCTTGGCGGCGCCGAGGCCCTGGATCTTACAGCGGTGGTGGCCGGGGCCCGTGCCATGGGCTACGGGCGCATCGCCGTGGTGGCCGAAAGTATGGGCGGCCTGATCACCCTGGCCACCCTCGGCGCCGCCGCCGATGACCCCGCCTTCCCAATGCCCGACGCCGTCGCCGCGGTGAGCGCGCCGGCCGACTACGCGCTCACCGCTGGCCCGCGGCCCCATCTGGTTAACTATGCGTCCTCGGCGGCCTGGATCCGGCCCCTGGCGCCCCTGCTGGGCTTCAGGCTCGGCGAGGTCCAGCTGCCCCGCCCCCTCGACGTGGTCGACCGCATCGCGGTGCCGCTGCTGCTCGTCCACGGCGACCGCGACAACACCGTGCCCGTGCGCAACGCCTACCTGCTCAACGAGCGCCAGCCCGCGGCGATGCTGCGGATCTACCCCGGCGTCGACCACGCCATCGTCGGGATGCGCGAGCGTAGCCCGCGGGTCTTCTTGCAGGATCTCCACGAGCTGATCGGGCTGATGTAGCGCCGCCCTGCGCCCCGGCAGGGATCTGCCTGGCCCGGGCTTTGCGGCGACCGGGCCAGTGGCCATCAAGGAGGCCCCCAATGGTCATCAGCCGCTTCACTGATCGCGCCTGCGCCCGCCTTCCATCGCAAAGCGCCCGCCTTCCATCGCAGAGCGCCCCCCTTCCATCGCAGAGCACCCCC
>JAAXUL010000897.1 GCA_013336035.1 Chloroflexales bacterium | reverse complement strand
AGCACCAGCTCTTCCACGGCATCGAGCGCTTCTTCCGCGCCAGCTACGCCGCCAACCTCGTGTCGAGCTGGATCCCGGCCCTCGACGGGGTCGAGGCCAGGCTCAAGGCCGGGGCCTCCGTGGCCGACATCGGCTGCGGCCACGGCGCTTCAACCATCCTGATGGCCCAGGCCTACCCAAACTCCCGCTTCGTCGGCTTCGACTACCACCAGGCCTCCATCGACGCGGCTCGGACGCGCGCCGCCGCCGCGGGGGTGGCCGATCGCGTGCGCTTCGAGGTGTGCACCGCGAAGGAGTTCTCCGGGCAGGGCTACGACCTGGTAACCGTCTTCGACGCATTGCACGACATGGGCGACCCTGTCGGGGCCGCAGCCCACGTGTGTGCCTCCCTCGCCCCCAACGGCACCTGGCTGATCGTCGAGCCCTACGCCGAGGACCGAGTCGAGGCGAACCTGCACCCGATCGGCCGTGCCTACTATAGCGGCTCCACGCTGATGTGCACTCCCAATGCCCTCGACCAGGAGGGTGCGCTCGCCCTCGGCGCCCAGGCCGGCGAGGCCCAACTGCGGGACGTGCTCGCACAGGGCGGCTTCACCCGCGTTCGCCGCGCCGCCCAGACGCCCTTCAACCTGATCCTCGAGGCTCGGCCCTGATAACTAGCAGACGATGTGCGTCACACGCGCTCACCGTCACATGGAGGAAGCCATGCACGTCCTGATCATCACGTTTGAGCTCGCCGGCCTCGACGCCGCTACGTACGCCGCCCACGCCAGCCTCATGGCGCCCCGGTTCGCCGCTATGCCTGGCCTGGTCAGCAAGGTCTTCCTGGCCGACCCGGCGACGAACACCTACGGCGGGGTCTACCTGTGGGCGAGCCGGGAGGACCTTGACGCCTACCTCGCCTCGGAGACCTACCGCGCCTTGCAGGCGAACCCGGCGTTCGCCCCGCTCACCGTCCGCGCCTTTGCCACCCTGGCCGAGGCGAGCGCCCAGACGGCCGGGCCGCTCGCTTCCCTCGCCGCTTGAGACGGAGCCTGCCTGCCGAGGCCCGCCGTCCCCGCCAGGGCGGTGGGCCTCAGGGGAGGCGGAACCGGTAGCCAACCCGTGGGACCGTCTCGATCACGGCGGCCCGCGGGCCGAGCTTCTTGCGGAGCGTGGCGATCACTACATCCACGACATTGCTCGCCCCCTCGTAGCTGTAGCCCCAGACGTCCTCAAGCAGATCGCCACGCGGCACAGCCTGGCCCGCGCGGTCCACCAGGTAGCGCATCACGCCGAGCTCCAACTGGGTCAGGGTCACCCGCTGCCCGTCGACAAGCAGCTCATGGCCCTCGACGTCGAGGACAACCACGGCGGGCGTCTGGGCCGCCAGCTGAGCCCCGACCAGGCCCCCAAGCCACCCGTCGATCGATTCGTGGCCGAAGTCGAGCATCATCGTGCCGTAGGCCACCCCGTCGATGTGGGCCGTCGCCTCCGGCAGCTCGCCGAAGCCGAGCACCCGCAGCGACTGCGTATAGGCTGGCAGCGTCGGCTTGAGCACATAGATACGCCGGAGCTGGGGGCGCAGCTCCATGTAGAGCCGCTTGATATCCAGAAAGATCGCCGCCTGCTCGGGGCACGGTCCCTCACCGTGGTCGCGGCTCAGCCAGTGGCGGTGAAAGAGCACGCGCTCCCTGGCGGCAACCGGGTGGCGCCGCAGATGTTCCTCCCAGACCCGCGTGATGGGGTCGGCCTGAAGGTGCGCCGGGCGGGCGTCGCTGTGCTCGAAGAGGCAGGAGAAGGCGATCACCTCACGCCGGTCGTCGCGCACGACCTGAAACGAGCGCGGCAGCTGCTGCCACCAGGTGCCGATCAGCCGCGCGTTCTCGGGGCCGTTGTGTTGTAGGACGATCGGCGCGATCGCCGCCCAGTCCTCGGGGGCGGCCAGCTCGATAGCGAACCACTGGCTGTCGCTCGGGAAGAATACCTCGCGCACGGCGGGGTGTTCGAGCAGGTAGAGCATGTCAGCCGTATATCGCCACAGCTCGGGCCGGGCCGCGCTCACCAGCTCGGCGCGCAAGTGC
Organism: Chloroflexales bacterium; assembly: GCA_013336035.1. GTDB lineage: Bacteria > Chloroflexota > Chloroflexia > Chloroflexales > Chloroflexaceae > CAIWXH01. The sequence continues at coordinate 1,673 of JAAXUL010000897.1, read as the reverse complement.
GCCCAGGCGGCCTGCCGGTAGGCGCGGTAGGTCGCCGGGTCGCTCGCCTGCAGGTCGGCGGCCAGGGCCTGGCGGACAACATCGTGTAGCAGCAGGCCGTCGCGGCCCAACTCGATGAAGGGCAGCGCCCGCAGGCGCTCGAAGGCGTCATCCGGGTCAGCGTCCGGGAGCAGCGTCTGGAGGAGCCCGCGGGTCGTTCGTCGCGTGACCGAGGCCGCCTGCAGGGCACGACGGGTGCTCCGGTCAGGCACCTGCTCCAGATACAGCCGGGTGAGCTGCTCCAGCACCTTCTGCAGCACGGCGGCGCCGCCGGGGAGCTCGGGGCTGCTGATTCCGGCGGCAAGGGCGAGGCGCAGGGCCAGGGGGTGCCCCCTGGCGAAGCGGTTGATGCGGGCGGCTTGCTCGGGCGCAAGGCCGCTCTGCGTGGCAAGGGCCAGGGCGTCGGGCTCGGGCAGAGGGCCGAGGGTCAGGCTGCGGAAGAGTCCGTGCCAGCCATCCGCGGTGAACCAGGCAAGCAGGGGCGCCTCGCGGCCGGCGAGGATCAGGCGCACGTGCTCAGGGAGCGCGGGGATGAATACCTGGCGTAGCCACGTGTCGAGCAGGCGGAAGCTCTCATAGGCGTCGAGCGCCAGGACCAGCGGTCGGGCCCCGGCATCGAGGTGGCGCACCAGGGCGGCCAGGGTAGGCTCACGGGCGCCAAGCGCGGCGGCTAGCTCCTCCAGAAGGCCCCGCTCGGTCGGCTCGATAGCGCGGCAGTCGAGGGTGAGGACCACGTGGCCTTCGGCAGTCAGCTGACGGGCGAAGGCCGCGACCAGACTCGATTTGCCGATCCCGCCCATTCCATGCACATAAACGACGAGCGGCCCTCCGGGGTGGAGGAGCGCGCGGAGCGTCGCGAGTTCGATGTCTCGCCCCACGAAACCGCTCGACGCCCGCCATCCAAGCCGCTGGCTGATCGAAAGGGCCATAGGCTTCCCCCTGGGCTCTGAGCCGACCAGGGCGGAGCGCCCGTCCCTCGCGGCATCTGGGAAGCCATCATAGCACCGGGTCTCAGCTGATCACTCCACCTGCGGACCGAAAAGGCTCGCCGCATGATCCCTGGCGCCGGTTCATCGCAGCGAGAGGGCTTCCCGCGAGCAGACGCTTTATGAGGAAGGCAAAAAGCCAGGCACCATGGGAAGCGCTCTGGCGTACTTCGGTGCTCCCGATCGAGCAAGCTCCATCGCTGCCCGATTCTGCGTTGCAATGCGTTCGAGCGCCGCCAGGCGCGCATAGCGCGCATTCTCGCTCGTAAAGCCCACCAGGACGCGAGCCAGATGCAGTCCACTGGCATTAGGACCCAGTTCAGACGCCATCGGAGGCCCCTACCCCACTGGCGAGTGCATCCCATCCGCGTCCGGTGCGCTTTGGTTGCCACAGCGCGCCCAACCCGGCGTGTAGCGCTCGCCTGGCTCCTCCAGACGGATCCAGATAGGGCCATCCGAGAGCTTTGCAGAATACGAGGCGTGGGTGCCCCTGGCACTGTTGGGGGTTGTTTTTTCAGGCCGGGGATGGGGCCAGGAGGGTCGCCAGGATCACGTTCGACAAGGGTTTCGCGGGGCAGGCGCCTTCAATTAGCGCTGTTTGAGGCCGAAATCTTGTCGTTTCGCGCAGATGAGGGTTCCCGATGGCAC
>JAAXUL010000896.1 GCA_013336035.1 Chloroflexales bacterium | reverse complement strand
GACAGTCGCGCCGACTGAGGCTGCGGTAGCGCCGCCCGCCGCGCCAACTGAGGCTGCCGCCGCTGAGACACCCACGGAGCCGCTCTACACGCCGCGCGAGGTGCTGGCGGCCTTCCAGACGGGTACCCGCAGCCCCGACGGCAAGCCTGGGCCCAACTACTGGCAGAACAGGTCGGTGCACGATATCACGATCAACGTCGCGCCGCCGAGCCGCACGATCTCGGCCACCGAGACGATCACCTACACAAATAACAGCCCAAACGCGCTGCCACAGCTCGTCTTTCGGGTCTATCAGAATGTGCATCAGCCGGATGCGCGCCGAGATGAGCCAAAGCCGCTGGATTCCTTGAACGCTGGCGTGCAGATCGACGCGTTTAGCGTGAATGGCCAGGCGATCGATCTGAACACATATCCGCTCTTCGCTCAAACGGGAACAACCTACTACGGCCTTAATCTCGCCGGGGCGGAATTGCAGCCGGGCGCGAGCATGAAGCTCAGCTTCACCTGGCACTATGACCTGGCGCCCGCGGCCGGCTGGAAGGAAGGCGCAGTTGACGACACGTCCTACTTCCTGGCCTACTTCTACCCCCGCGTTGCCATGCTCAATGATGTCCCGGCCGGCATAGACGGGTGGGACATTGAGCAGCATATGGCGCTCTCCGGACGCGAGATGGCCAACGAGTTCGCGGACTACACCTTCAGCGTCAACGTGCCCAAAAACTTTGTTGTCTGGGCCACCGGCGAGCTCCAGAATCCCGACGAGGTGCTGCAGCCGACCTACGCCCAGCGCCTCGCGTCCTCGCTCACCGGCGACGCGATCAGCATCATTGCCACCCCCGAGGAGACGCAGCAGGGCCTGGTGACCGCCCAGACCGACACCGTCACCTGGAAGTGGAAGGCCGAGAACGTCACGGATATCGCGCTGGGCCTGAGCGACCACTACACCTGGGACGCCGGCAGCGTGGTGGTCGACCCGGCGACAGGTCGCCGGGCCAGCGTCCAGGCGGCCTATCCCGTCGAGGCGACCACATTTACGGATATGGTCCAGCATGGCAAGGACGCGCTGGCCTTTGGCTCAACCGCGTGGCCGGGCGTGCCCTACCCCTACAGCAAGAGCACGATCTTTATGGGCGGCGCGGACGAGGAGTACCCGATGATGGCCAACGATGCCGCCGAGGGGCCAGCCGATGTTGGCGTGCGCTTTGTCGCGGCCCACGAGGTTCTCCATAGCTGGTTCCCGTTCTTCATGGGCACCGATGAGCGGCGCTACCCCTTTATGGACGAGGGCTGGACCACGGCCTTCGAGTACCTATTCAACGAACAGGATCTTGGCGTTGAGCAGGCGGACAAGATCTTCATCAATTTCCGCTCGAGTTATCTGAACAAGGTCCCCTACGGCGGGGATCTGCCGATTATCTTTCCGGCGGAGTGGTCGCGCGGCGCGGTGACCGGCAGAAATGCGTATGAGAAGGCTGCCCTGGGCTTCCTTGCGCTCAAGGATCTGATGGGCGAGGAGGCGTTCAAGGGCGCGCTCCAGGAGTTCATCGCCCGTTGGAACGGGAAGCATCCCCTGCCCTGGGACATGTTCAACACCTTCAACGACGTGTCGGGCCAGAGCTACAGCTGGTTCTTCAACAGCTGGTACACACAGCCGCACTATATCGACCTGACGGTCGGCGGGGTGCAGAAGGCGGATGCCAGCTACGCGGTTCAGGTCCAGAACGTCGGCGGCATGCCCATCCCCTTCGACGTCAACGTCGTCTACGCCGACGGCACCAGCGAGACCCTCCACCAGAGCCCGGCGATCTGGCAGGCGAGCCCCTCGGCGGCGACGGTGCAGATCGCGGGCGACAAGGAGCCCAAAGAGGTGACGCTGGACGGGGGCATCTTTGTGGACGCCACGCCGGACAACAATAGCTGGACGAGCAAGTAACTTTCTTTTCAGCACGGCGGCATGTGCCAGGCGCATGACCGTCTGATGAGGCCCTAAGCTATGACCAGGCGTACGCTTCACATCCTGACCCCGCTGATGTTGCTCGTCAGCCTGCTGCTGTCGGCCTGCGCCCGCCAGGCGCCCGCGACCACCGCCGCGCCAACCGTGGCTGCCGAGGCGGCGACGGTCGTCTCGACTGAGGCAGCGACCGTCGCCCCGACCGAAGCGCCCACCGTTGCCCCGACAGCCATCCCCACGGACGTCCCCCTTGCGGCCGGAATTGGCGACTCGTACTACCCGCTGGAGGGCAATGGCGGCTACGATGCCCAGCACTACACCATCGATCTCGCGGTGGACTTTGGTACCAACACACTCAGCGGCGCCAGCACTATGCAGGCGCTGGCGACGAGCGACCTGGCGAGCTTCGATCTGGACTTTCTCGGCCTGGACGTCAGCGCGGTGATGGTCAACGGCGCTGATGCAATCTTTAGCCGCAGCGGGCAAGAGCTGAAGATTACCCCGGCCAGCCCGATCACCGCCGGCGGCACCTTCAGCGTAACGGTTGCCTATGCTGGCGTGCCGCAGCCCTACCCCGATCCGGCATTGGAACTCTTCCCGGCGACCACCGGCTGGAAGAAGTGGGGCGACAGCGTCATTGCGGCGGTGGGCCAGCCCGACGGCTCGATGGCCTGGTTCCCTTCGAACAACCACCCCAGCGATAAGGCAACCTACACCTTTCGCATCACCGTCGATGACCCCCAGGTGGTCGTTGCGAACGGGGTACTGCGCGAGATCATTCCGGTCGATGCCGATACCAGCACCTACGTCTGGGAGATGGCTGAGCCGATGGCCACCCAGGTCGCCATGGTCGCAATCGGCGAGTTCGAGCGCTTCGACAGCAAAGCGCCCAACGGGGTGCCCATCCGCAACTACTTTCTGAAAGGCACTAGCCAGACGGTGATTGACTCCTTCGATGTCACCGACGACATGATGGTGTTTGTCTCCAGCATTCTGGGCGATTACCCCTTCGCTGAGTACGGCTCGCTGATCGTGCCGGAATTCATCAACAGGTCAGCATTAGAGACCCAGACGCTCTCTGTATTCGACGATTACGCTCCGGACGGGCCAGACCAGCTCACCATGGTCCATGAGCTGGCGCATCAGTGGTATGGCAACACGCTTAGCGTCGGCGATTGGAGCCAGCTCTGGCTGCACGAGGGTTTCGCCAGGTATTTCGAGGCGCTGTGGCTGGAGAAGACTCAGGGCGTTGAGGCCTATAACGCCAACATTCGTACGCAGTACGAGACGCAACTGGGATACGGCGTGCAGATGGCCGCTTCTCAGGGCGTGGCCCCCAAACCGGGGCAGGTCATTCCGCCGGTCAACCCAGGCCTGCGCATCATCTTCTTGCCAACCTACACCGGCGGCTCGCTGGCGCTGCACAACCTGCGCATGGAGGTGGGCGATGAGGCCTTCTTCAAGATCCTGCGGACGTTCTACGAGGAGCACCGGAAGAAGCCGGTCGTCACCGCGGATTTTATCGCCACCGCCGAGAAAGTCGCCGGGCGCGACCTGGGCGCGGTGTGGGATACCTGGCTCTACGATGACACCGTCCCGGCCGACTTCCCGCTGCTGAAGGAGGCCTACACGTTCCCTTAGGCATGTTTCAAACGAGCTTGACAGTTCGCTTGAAACCCGAGGTGGGCGGAGTGGTTGCGGAGGGGACTGGCCCCTCCGCGCCTCCCTCCCTGGGAGCATCCCTGCGGAGAAGGGTAGGTAAA
>JAAXUL010000895.1 GCA_013336035.1 Chloroflexales bacterium | reverse complement strand
CGGCGCCCCCTCTCCCGCTCTGGGAGAGGGGGTTGGGGGGTGAGGGCGTGCGGCGCCGAAGGGTAAAGCTGCTACGAACCATATCTTCCGCCGCACCAGCACCGCAGCGCACGTGAGCTACAGCTCTACGGCGCGCGCGCGCAGCCGCTCGAGGGCGGCGCGCGCGGTCTCGAGGCCCTCGCGCTCGCGGGCGACGACGTTAGCGGGGGCCTTGGCGGTGAAGCCCTCGTTAGCCAGCTTGGCCTCGCGGCGGGCGACATCGGCCTCGGCGGCGGCGAGCTCTTTGTGCACGCGGGCGCGCTCGGCATCCAGGTCGATCATGCCGGCCAGCGGCAGGTAGCACTCGACCTCGCCGATCACGATCGAGGCGGCCTGCCTCGGCTTCTCGTCCAGGCGCTCGACGATGGTCAGGCTGTCGGCGGCCACGCGGCCCAGGCGCGCGATCAGGGGGGCCTGCGCGCGCAGCACGGCGGTCCGCTCGCCCCCGGCGACCGTGGCCGTGACCCACTTCGCGGCCTCGACCTTATACTCGCTGCGGGCGTTGCGGATAGCGACGATCAGCTCCTGGGCCAGGCCCCAGTCGCGCTCGGCGGCCTCGTCGATCACCGTCGCGTCGGCCACAGGGTAGGCCGCCAGCATAATCGTGCGCGGCGCGTCGGGGTAGTGGCTGTGGGTCGAGCCATCGCCGGTGAGGTACTGCCACAGCTCCTCGGTCACGAAGGGCATGAAGGGGTGGAGCAGGCGCAGCGAGCCCTCGAGCACGCTGTAGAGCACGGCGCGGGTGACCTGCTGGGCCTCAGCGTCGCGCTCGATCTGCACCTTGGCGATCTCGACGTACCAGTCGGCGAACTCGCCCCAGAGGAACTCCTGGATCTGGCGCCCGGCCTCGCCGAAGTTATAGCCCTCCATCAGCCGGTCCACCTCGATCGTCAGGCGGGCGTAGCGCGAGAGGATCCAGCGGTCGGCCAGGCTGAGGGCCATGGGCGAGAGCGCGAACGCCGACTCGCGCTCGGCGCCGAGCTTGGTGATCACGAAGCGGGTCATATTCCAGAGCTTGTTGCAGAAGTTGCGCGCCGACTCGATGCGCTGCGGGTTGAGGTTGAGGTCCTGCCCGGGCGTGCCGCTGGTGGACAGGGTGAAGCGCAGCGCGTCGGTGCCCTGGACGTCCATCACCTCGAGCGGGTTGACGACGTTGCCGTAGCTCTTCGACATCTTGCGGCCGTGCTCATCGCGCACCAGGCCGTGCAGGTAGATCGTGTGGAAGGGCGCCTGGTCGGTCAGGTAGCAGCCCATCATCATCATGCGGGCGACCCAGAAGAACAGGATGTCGTAGCCCGTCTCCATGACGCTGGTCGGGTAGAACAGGCGCATATCGTCGGTGTCCGCGGGCCAGCCGAGGGTCGAGAAGGGCCAGAGGCCCGAGCTGAACCATGTGTCGAGCACATCGGGGTCCTGGGTGGCGCCGGCGGGGGGGGCCTCGTCGGGGCCAGGGACGACCATCGTGCCGTCGGGCAGGTACCAGACGGGGATGCGGTGGCCCCACCAGAGCTGGCGCGAGATGCACCAGTCCTCGATGTTCTCGAGCCAGTGGTAGTAGACCTTCTCGAAGCGCTCGGGGATAATGCGGGTGCGGCCCTCGCGCACGGCGGCCAGGGCCAGATCGGCCAGGGGGCGCATGCGCACGAACCACTGCTCGCTGAGCAGGGGCTCGATCACCTCGCCGCCGCGCTGGCTGATGCCGACGCTCATGGTGTGGGGCTCGGTCTTGACCAGCAGGCCCTCTTTCTCGAGGTCGGCGAGGATGGCCTTGCGGGCCTCGAAGCGGTCCATCCCGGCGTAGGGGCCGCCCTCCGCGTTGACCGTGGCATCCTTGCTCATGATGTTGATCAGCGGGAGATGGTGGCGCTTGCCGACCTCGTAGTCGTTCTTGTCGTGGGCGGGGGTGATCTTCACCGCGCCCGAGCCGAACTCCTTATCGACATACTCGTCGGCGATGATCGGGATGGCGCGGCCGAGGGCGGGCAGCGCGGCCTTGCGGCCGACCAGGGCGGCGAAGCGCTCGTCGCCGGGGGCGGTGGCGACGGCCGTATCGCCGAGGATGGTCTCGGGGCGGGTGGTGGCGACGGTGATCCACTCCGTCACCCCCTCGGCCCAGCGGCCGCTGCCCCAGGGGTGGCCGGAGGGGCCGGCTCCGTCGGCGGTCGGCGGTTGGTGGTCGCTGGCCAGCACCGGGTAGCGCACATACCAGATCGAGACATTGCGCTGCTCGTACTCGACCTCGAGGTCGCTGACCGCCGTCTGCAGGCGGGGCGACCAGTTGACCAGGTAGGTGCCCCGGTAGATCAGACCGTCGTCGTAGAGGCGCTTGAAGGCCGTGTGGACAGCGCGCGAGAGACCGGCGTCGAGGGTGAAGCGCTCGCGGCCCCAGTCGCAGCTGGCGCCGAGGCGGCGCAGCTGGCGGGTGATCTCGCCGCCGTACTTCTCCTTCCAGGCCCAGGTGCGGCGCAGGAACTCGTCGCGCCCGACCTCCTGGCGCGAGGTGCCCTCGCTGCGCAAGAGCTTCTCGACCTGAGTCTGGGTGGCGATACCGGCGTGGTCGGTGCCGGGCACCCACAGCGTCTGGTAGCCCTGCATGCGCCGCCAGCGGATCAGAATATCCTCGATCGTCACAAACATAGCGTGGCCGAGGTGCAGCTCGCCGGTGACGTTGGGGGGCGGGATAGAGATGACGAAGGGCGGGCGCGGGGCGTCCGGGCGAGGGGCAAAGAAGTCGCTGCCCTCCCACCACGTATAGAGGCGCTGCTCGACCTGCTGGTGCTCGTAGGCCTTGTCCATCTCGGCCGGGGGCTGCGGAGCGCCGGCCTGGGGGTCGTTGGTCATAGAGAGTCCTCGCAACATGCGCTCGATCTCAGGGCATTATAACACTTTGGCCCCGCGGTCCTTCCCCTCTGGTATAATGCGCCGGGCAATCCCCTAGCGAAGCGAACGGAGCATATGCGCCTTCTTCTTGTGCGGCACGGCGAGACACCGTGGAATGTGACCTTGCAGTACCAGGGCCAGGGGAACGTGCCCCTGAATGAGCGGGGGCTAGAGCAGGCGCGCCGCTGCGCCGCGCGGCTGGCCCACTCCGAAGCGATCGCCCTCTACAGCAGCGATATTGTGCGGGCCTGGCAGACGGCCGAGGTGATCGGCGGGGCCCTGGGCCTGGCGCCGGCGCCCATGCCCGAGCTGCGCGAGATCGACGTCGGCCAGTGGGAGGGGCTCACCCCCGAGGAGCTGTACCGCCGTTTCCCCGACCATATGGCCGAGTACCGCCGCGACCCGGCCCGCACCGTGCGCCTGGGCGGCGAGAGCTACGCCCAGCTGCAGGCCCGGGCCCTGATCGCGCTCAACCGCATCCAGGAGACCCACCGGCAGGGCGAGGTGATCGTCGCCGTCTCGCACGGCGGCACGATCCGGGCCCTGCTCTGCCACGTGATCGGCCTCGACCTGGGCAACTTCGGGCGCATGTGGCTCGACAATGGCTCGATCACCGAGCTGCGCCTGGGCCGCAGCGGCTGGCGCCTGATGCGCCTGAACGACAACGCCCACGTCGAGGATATGGTCGCGGAGGGCGGCGAGTAGGCGCGGAGGCTGGCGAGCAGGCGCGGGGGCTGGCGAGCAGGCGCGGGGGCTGGCGAGCAGGCGCGGGGGCTGGCGAGCAGGCGCGGGGGCTGGCGAGCAGGCGCGGGGGCTGGCG
>JAAXUL010000894.1 GCA_013336035.1 Chloroflexales bacterium | reverse complement strand
CTGGCGGGCCAACGGGGCTTTCAGGTGCAGCCGAAGCGCTGGGTGGTCGAGCGGACCCACGCCTGGTTGAGCGGCAACCGCCAGTTGAGCCGAGAGTATGACCATAACCCACGTCACTCCGAAAGTTGGCTTTACCTCGCCTCGATCCGCCTCCTCGGCCGCCGTCTCGCCAAAGCCTCGTGAACGAGTATGCCCTTACCGTTGGAATATTGGAGAGCTTCTAAAGCGCCCACAGCATCGTCTCTGGTACACCTTGAAGGTGCGAAACATCAATGTATTGCATGGCTTCGCCTTTTCTTCGTTCGAGTTTGCCCCGGGCATACATACCATATGGGATGACCCACGTGTCAAGCCCGAGCATCAGGTCAGAGTACATGCGCATGGGCGATCCAGCGGCTCTTACCAGCGCCTGGGCCATCGCCACCATTATACGATGCACTACCGAGCATGCCCGTCTGCGCAAGCGCGGATGCTATACTGATGCCTATGCGGATGCTCTACGCACGGAGGAAACGACCCGGACATCGTGCGCACCGGTACGAGCAGTGCGCCTCGGGCTGGTCTGAGGAACGCAGTGTCTGGGAAAGGCTGACACGTGGTGTCGCCCACGCCGCTCTCCTGCGCGCTGGCTCTGGATCGTCCCAGCAGGCATTGTATGCAGACGAACCTTGCGCTCCACACCTCGGGCCTTACCAAGCGCTATGGCGCCGTGGCCGTCGTCGACCAGCTCGACCTCGCCATTCCCGCCGGCACGATCTTCGGCTTTCTCGGCCCCAACGGCGCCGGCAAGACGACGACCATTCGCATGCTCCTCGGCCTCGTCCGCCCGACCGCCGGGAGCGCCACGATCTTCGGCGCTGATTGCCAGCGCGACCGCGCCGCGATTGCCGCCCAGGTCGGCGCGATCGTCGAGGTGCCCGCCTTCTACGGCTATCTCTCGGCGCTCGACAACCTGGAGGTGTTCGCCCGCTCGGCGAACCGCGCCCCGCCACGCGCTGAGCTGACGGCGCTGCTTGAGCGCGTGGGTCTGATCGAGCGGGCGCGCGACCCGGTGCGCACCTTCTTCCCTCGGCATGAAGCAGCGCCTCGGGATCGCGGCGACGCTGCTCGGCCGGCCCCGGCTGATCATCCTCGATGAGCCCACCAACGGCCTCGACCCGGTCGGGACGGTCGAGATGCGCACCCTGTTGGCCTTTAGGCCGGCGCGAAGCGCTATCGCCGAGCTGGGGGCCGAGGGCTTCACCATCTTTCTCTCGAGCCACCTGCTCGCGGAGGTCGAGCAGGTCTGTGACGCAGTCGCAATCATCCAATCTGGGCGCACCCTGGTGCAAGGCGCCGTGCGCGACCTGCTCGCCCGCGGCGACCAGCTGCGGCTCCGGCTGGCCCAGCAGCCGCGGGCCCTTGCCGTGCTCGCCGCCTTTCCCGAGCTTCAGGCGTGCCCCCTTGACCCCCACTGGATCCAGCTGTCCGCCGACGACCGCGCGGCCGCCCAGATCGTCCGGGCGCTCGCGCTCGCCGACGTGGAGGTCTACGAGGTGCGGCGACACCGGCTGACCCTGGAAGCCCTCTTCCTCGATCTGACGAGCCAGCCGCAGCGGGCCGGGCCGGAGACGCCCGGCGCCGAGGACGGATGATGGCCTTTAGGCCGGCGCGAAGCGCTATCGCCATGCTCCCACCGCTCAACCTCTGGCGCGCCGAGTGGCGCAAGACCGCCCGGCGGCCGCTCAACCAGATCCTGCTCGCCGGGGCGGTGGCCTTGCTCGTCGCCTTCTTCCTCTGCCTGGCCGCGCTGGGCCTGGCCGCGCCGGAGCGCTTCCTGGCCAGCGCGCGCGCCCTGCTCCCCTACCCGGGCAACCTCGCCATGGTCGCCCAGTACGCTGCGATCCTCGGGTGGCTGTCGCGGCGGGCGCCGCCCGCCGGCGACACCTGGAAGATGATCCTGCCACGCTATGGCAGCCGTGTCGCCTTCCTGCTGGCGAAGGCCGGCGTTGGCGCCGTCGCGATCGGGCTGCTCCTCACCTGCCTGCTGGCCTGCGGCATGCTCGCGAGCGGGCTCGGTGCGGCGCTGCTCCAGCTGCCGGTCAGCGAGCCCGTGACCTGGACTGGCGTCGCTGAGCGCCTGCTCGCCCTGGCGAGCACCGCCCTGCCGATGGCGCTCTACGGGGCGGCGGCGCTCTGGGCGACGGTCGCGACCCGCTCGCCGCTCGCCGGGGCGATGCTCAGCTTCTTTGGCCTGCAGACCGTCGCGCTGCTCGCGCCGCTCTACGGGCCGCTGGCGCTGGTGATGCCCTACCCCCATCTGCCGAACATCGTCGAGCGCTGGGTCTTCCGGGACCCGGAGACGCTGCAGCGCGTGGCCCGGGAGTTCGGCGGCCCGGTGTCCCCATGGCTCAGTTTGCTCGTCATCGTGGGGTACTGTAGCATACTGATCGACGCCGCGGCGCTGATCTTCCATCGCCGTGATATGGCTGGCAGTTGAGGGAGATCCACACTTTGGACAGTCACAAGCCCTGGTGCTGGGAGGCGGCGCAGGCCGCTGCCGGCCCCGACTGGCATTTCATCGCCCGGGTAAGCCCGCAGAGTACGGCGGCCCTAGCCGCGCTGGCGGTCCGCGCCGCGCCAACCGGCTTCGCCCGCCTGGCCCCCGCCGGCGACGCCCAGGAGCTGATCGACGCCGGCAACTACGACACCTACGCCGGCAACCTCGCCGGCGCGACCCGGAATATCTGGGTCTACAACCTGATCCGCATCACGGGCGACACAGTCGAGATCCAGGCCGGCTATGGCGGGCGCGGGGAAGATCTCAGCCGGGCCGAGACGCAGCTGCTGCGCGAGCTCCTGGCCACGCCGGGGGTGGCCCTGTCCCGCTGGAAGGTGATCGCCGGTGGCGAGGGCTATGAGTACCGCACCTTGCGCGAGGGCGGGGACGGTGAGAGCCTGCGGAGGTACCTGACCACACCAGCTTTGCCGAGTTTCGAGTGACCGTTCAAGGGAGTGAGTCGATGACGCGCAAGGTCTTTGGGGAGGACCCCTATCGTACCAGCCTTGAGGCTACGCTACTCAGTGTTGTGGGCAACGCTGTCACGCTCGACCAGACGATCTTCTATGCCTTCTCCGGTGGGCAGGAGCGTGATACAGGGACGATCGCCGGCCGCACCGTGCTTGATGCCCAGCACGCCGGCCGCGAGATGATTTACACGCTGGGCGATGCGAGCGGTCTCCAGCCAGGCGAGCAGGTGCTGGTGACGATCGACTGGCCACGGCGCTACGCCCTGATGCGCCTGCACTTCGCCGCGGAGATCGTGCTCGAGCTGTGCTACCGCGCGCTCCCTGGCGCCGAGAAGGTCGGCGCCCACATCGCCGCAGACAAAGCGCGCCTCGACTTTGTCTGGTCAGAAAGCCTCGCGCCTCCCAACCGTGCCGATCATCTACGTCGCCATCACCCCAACTCCGGCGCGCTGGCAGCACTGGCCGCGCATTCAGGAGGTCAACCGGCTCGTCGCGGCAGCCGCGGCCTCCGACCCGCACCTGGTGGTGGTGGATCTCTCCGCCCAACTCCTCGACGCGACCGGCCGGCCAAACTCTGATGTCTACCGCCGCGACGGACTCCACCCGAACCAGGCCGGCTACGCCCGCTGGGCCGCGGCGCTCCGCCCCCTCGTAAGCGCTGCGCTCGCCGGCAGGCTCCCTGCGCGCGCGCAGGCCGACCGGCCCTCGACAGGAGGCGGAGCGGACGAGAC
>JAAXUL010000211.1 GCA_013336035.1 Chloroflexales bacterium | reverse complement strand
GCCTCGTCGCTGGCGATGGCGCACGCCAGGTACGCGCGCGATTCCAAGCAGGGGAGCTCTCGCTGGAAGCCTTGTTGGACGTGCGGCGCGAGGGGGCGGGCATGGTCTGGGCCGTGCTGTCCGGCGACGCCCCGCCGGCCGCGGCGTCGTGGCCGCCGCTGTCGCCCGATCTGCCCCCCGCCGACCAGGCGCGGCAGTGGCTGCTCGCGCCCGTCTACGAGAAGGTGCGCGCGGGGGCGAGCCTCTTCCTGGCAGAGCTGCGGCCGGTCAGCGCGCTGTTTCTGAGCTTCGACGGGATCGACTATGAGGCCGAGGGCGCGGGCGGGCGGCTCGACGCCTTTGTGCGCTGGGTGCAGACGGTGGCGGGCGCCCATGGCGGCGCGGTCCATCAGGTGACCATAGGCGAGAAGGGCAGCTTCCTCTACGCCACCTTCGGGGCGCCCATCGCCCACGAGGACGATGCGGCGCGGGCGGTGGCCGCGGCCCTGGAGCTCGCCGCCCCCCCATCCCTGCCGGGCTTCAGCGCCATGATCAAGATCGGCGTGGCCTCGGGCGTGATGCGCGTGGGGGCGTACGGCGGGCTGGCCAGGCGCACCTACGGGGCGCTGGGCGACGCGACCAACCTGGCGGCGCGCCTGATGCAGGCGGCGACGGATATTCTCTGCGACGAGACGACGGCCCTGGCCGCACGGGCGCGCTGGCAGCTGATGTCGCTGCCGCCGATCCGCGTCAAGGGCAAGCGCGAGCCGGTGCCGGTCTTCCGCCCGACCGGGGCCCCGGCCCCGGCTCAGCCGGTGATCGACACGCTGCCGGCCGAAGAGCAGCTGACGCTCAAGGTGGCCAGCGTGATCGGGCCGCGCTTCGACCTGGAGGCCCTGTCTGCCATCTACCCGGCGGAGGGGGAGCGGGCGCTGCTGGCGGAGCGGCTAGAGGCGCTGGTGCGCGCAGGGCTGCTCGCCCGCCAGGCCGAGGGCCCGGCGAGCTACGCCTTCAGCGACGCCGAGGGCCACGCCGCCGTATACAGTCAGATGCTCTTCGCCCAGCGCCGGCGGCTCCACCGGGCCCTGGCCGAGTGGTATGAGACAGCCTTCGCCGCGGACCTGGAGCCGCGCTTTGGGCTGCTGGCCCATCACTGGGGCCGCGCCGAGGACGCGCCGAAGACCCTGCGCTACCTCGAGCTGGCGGCCGAGCACGCCCGTCGCACGGGCGCCTACGAGCAGGCGCTAGCCTATCTGCGCGCGGCCCTGGCCGCCGAGGGAAAGTGATGCGCGCTTGAGCAGGTTCCCCAGATGCTACCCCGCGCGTCGTGGCCCCCCGGCGCAGAGATAGCGGGGCCGGCAACGAGCGGGGCGCTTCGCACCGCGATCAGTCACCCTGGGCGGGGGCAGGCATAGGACGGGCGACCACCTCTCTTCTCCTTTAGGCCGCGCCATGTGTCGCTGCGAGCTACCAGTCCGTTGGGTCTTCCTGCTCGCAGCCGGGGTGGCGCGGCTGCCAGGCCGACAGGGCATACCCCAGATCCGCGCGCGAGTGCAAGGCTAGGCTCGCCAGCTGCCCGAGGCCGCAATGCACACAGGGGCGCAAGACCACCAGCTGGCTCTGCTCCCAGCGGAAGCGGATGTTGTCGACCGACACGGCCGCGGCCCGCCGCGCTGAGCTTACCCACATGTGCTCGGGGCTGACTTGCTGGCCCGTGAGGGCGCGGACGGCGCCCAGCAGGCTCACGGCCAGATCCTCGTCGCCGTGCTGCCCGAAGTCCGCAACGGCGCGCGCCTTCCAGCTCGCCTCCGGCTCGGCCCTATGCATATGTTCACGCCGGGCGACCGCCGGCGATGGTGTGCTCAAGGGCTGCATCACGCGCTCCTTCCAGATCGGCGCCGCTCTGTGCGGCTAAGCGTGGGCCTCGCCGCCGGCCGGGGGGGAGGCCGGCGGCGACAGCCTCGGCGCATCACCGCGCTTGGCAGCATGATGATAGGGCGCGCGCGCCGCGCGGAGAATAGGCCTTTGGAGCCATCGAGCGAGCTATGTTCAATCTCTGGATAACGCAGTCGGGCGCCAGCAGTCGGAGGCGTGCCTTCAGGTTTAGGATATACCACTTGAGACACGCGCCGGTTTACCCTATACTGACAGGGACTCGCTGCACACATACGCCTAACGTCCATCGCTGGCCTGGAGGGCTGGCCTGCTGCTCCCCACGGTGTTCAGGAGACCATCAAGCCTGAGACATCGCACCGAGCCACGGCAGCGCCAACCACTACCGCTGTGGGCTGTTCGTCCGCACAGCAAAGGCTGGCAGACCCTCTATGTGATCGCCGCGAGCAGGTTGCGATGACCGCGCCCCGCAAGACGCAGGGGCAGGCTACTGGCTAGGGCGCGGGTTGTCTCGCCGCTTCAGGGCGAGATGCTGAGCTGAGACCGCACAGACTGGAGCGCAAGCTGACCGGTCGACGTGCTTTCGACCGGGTCAACTCCCAGGAGCTTGACGCGTTGCTGCTGCCCGGTAGCGCGGCGAAATCCTGACGGGCCCCGCGTGAATCAGCAGGCGGGGCGCTAGTCGATCTTTAGGAGGTACTTTGATGACCCATCCAGTGGTAGGTATCTTCTACACAGCCGCGGAAGCCGAGCAAGCAGTCGCCGACCTCATGAACAGCGGGTTCCCGCGCGAGAAGATCAGCCTCATCGCCCCGGGCGATCATGTCGAGCACGTTAAGGTCGAGGGGAGCGGCGTCGAGCACAGCGAGGACATGGCGATCGGCGCAGTGAGCGGCGGGCTCCTGGGCGGCATGCTCGGGGCGCTGGTCGGCATGATTGTGGTAGCCATCCCCGGAATTGGCCCAGTGCTCGCGGCCGGCCCGCTCGCGGCCGCCATCGGGGGCGCCGCCGGGGTCACCATGGTGGTCGGCGCTGGCGCCGGCGCGGTGGGCGGCGGCGTCCTTGGCGCCCTGACGTGGGCGGGCATGACCAAGCACGAAGCGCAGGTGTACGAGGAGTACATCCGGCGCGGCGGTACTCTGGTCATGGTCCAGGCCTCCGGCCACGAGCGTGAGCGGGCGACCGAGATCTTGCACCGCGATGGGGCGGCCGACGCCACGGATGAGGAGGCCGAGTGGCGGCGAGAGGGTCTGCTCTGACGCCCGTGCCGGGTGGGGCGCTGCCGCCGGCTGTGCCCCCACGCAGGCGTTGGGCTCTGGAAGCCCTTGAAACCAGGGTGCGCTGGACCGTCACCCGCTCGCCTAGACCGGTAGGCGCTCTAGGCGTGAGATAAGATTTCCGCCGCGAGCGTCGCCGCGTTGGCCCTCGCCCCCCTGCCCCCTCGCCCATGGTCTATGGCCGCAGGCGAGGGGGCGATTTTCGCCCCAGCACCCCAGTGTCGCCGCCCCATTGCGCCCATAGCGCGCCTACGGTATACTGCCTGATGGCCTAGCGTCAAGCGAGGGCGTCGTCCACATAGCATTCCACGCAGGAGCCAGGGGGAACGATGGAGCGGGTGCGCGCACATGTGCTTATCTCGGGCCGGGTCCAGGGAGTTAGCTTTCGGGCCTACGCGCGCGACCGCGCCCGTGAGGCCAGCGTCGAGGGCTGGGTACGCAACCTGTCCGACGGGCGGGTCGAGATGGTCTTCGAGGGCACGCGCCCGGCGGTACAGCGCCTGGTGAGCTGGTGCTATAGCGGCCCCACCCACGCCCAGGTCGAGAAGGTCGAGGTCGCATGGGAGGAGCCGACCGGGAAAGAGGGCGGCTTTAGCATCGTATGGTGAGCCGTGGTGTGCAACTCTTGACCGCGCGCGTCCGTCTACCCTGAAGAGCAGAACGCCGCCACGAAAGGACGCGACGATGCCTCAGTCCCGCTGGAAGCTCCTCACCAGCGCCGCGATCAGCCTGATAATCCTGGTCCTGGCCTATATCAACCGCGCCTGGATCAGCGAGGCCTTCGGTCTGCTCCGCGAGGCCCGCCCAGCCTGGCTGTTCGCGGCCTTCGTGCTGATCTGCCTCAGCTATCTGGTCAGCTCCCAGGTCTTCAATGTCGTCCTGCGCTCGCTGGGCTACCGCATGGGGGTGTTTCGCCTCTGGGCTACGGCCCTGGTGGCGATCATCGTCAGCCAGTCGGTGCCGGCGGGCGGCGTGGGCAGCTACGCCTTCCTGATCAGCAACTTCAACCGTCGCGGCGTCAGCCCCGGCGAGTCGGCCCTGATCGCCTCGCTCGAGACCCTCAGCTACGCGGTGGCGATGCTGCTGATGTTCTCGTTCAGCCTGGTCTTCCTGACCTTCCACGGCATGGTGACGGGGCGGGCCAGCTATATCGCCGGCGTGGTGGCGGTGGCCGTGATCGCCGGCGCGGCCTTCGGGCTCACCCGCCCCGAGGCCACGCTCAAGCGCTGGCTGTCGGCCCTCCAGCGGGCCGTGGGCCGCCTCCTCGGCCACGAGTGGTCGGGCGCGTGGGCCGAGAACCTGATCGCCGAGCTCGTGGTGGGCCGCAACCTGCTGGCGAGCCGCCGCCGCGATGTGATGCTGCTAGTGCTCATCCAGCTCACCGCGCTCACCGGGCACAGCGCGGCGATGATGCTGGTGCTGCAGGCCTTCGGGGTGAGCATGGGCCTCTGGTCGGTGGCGGCAGCCTTCGGGGTCGCGCTGATCACCTCGACCTTTAACGTGCTGCCGGGCGGCGGCGGCACCGTCGAGGCGGCCCTGGTGGCGGTGCTGACCCAGCTGGGCGCGGGGCCGGCCGCCGTGCCCGCCGCGATCATCTTCCGCCTCTTCAACTTCTGGCTGCTCGCCCCCATGGCCGCCGTCTGCTACCACTGGCTCATGCACGAGGACGTGAAGCCCCTGGTGTCAAGCCGGCGCTCGAGCGTGAGCCCACAGGCGGACTAATACAGCGTCCGAGCTACTCTGACGGGTTGAGAGGCTTTCTTCAAGGAGGGCTTGCCCTCCCTGAACCCCTCCCAGCCGATCAAAATAGCTCGGACGCTGTATCTGTACTAGAGGCGAACCGCTCGGCCTACCCTGCAGTGGCCGCCGTATGCTCCTCGGGGTCACGGCGGCCGCGGCCGAACCACGACTTCCACTCCTCGTGCTCCCACACCACCAGCAGCTGGGCGGCGTTAAAGATCGACGAGTAGGTGCCGCTGATCAGCCCGACCAGCATCACCAGCACGAAGCCGCGGATCGTCTCGCCGCCGAAGAGCAGCAGCGCGGTGAGGGTGAAGAACGTGGTCAGCTGGGTGTTGATCGAGCGGGGCAGGGTCTGGACAATGCTGTGGTTGATGATCCCGTCGAAGGTCTCGCCGGGGCGCCGGCCGATCAGGTTCTCGCGGATGCGGTCGAAGACCACGATCGTATCGTGGACCGAGAAGCTGAGGATGGTCAGCAGGGCGGTGAGGAAGAGCGCGTCGACCTCGAAGGCCAGGCTGAAGGTGCTGAGGATGGCGGCCACGCCGAGCACCACGAGCACATCGTGGAGCATGGCGATGATCGCGCACATGCCGTAGCGGAAGGGGTGGGGCGCCCTGCGGAAGGCCCAGGTCAGGTAGAGCATGATCATCAGCGAGGCGCCGAGCACGGCGAGCACGGCGCTGCGGGTCGACTCCTGGCTGACCGTGGGACCGACGCTCTCGAGGCGCTCGATCGAGGTCGGCCCGATCTGCTCGCCGAGGGCCGCCTCGACGGCCTGGCGCTCCTGGAGCGGGTTCTGCTGGCTGAGCGGGCGGGTGCGGACCAGCGCGTCTGCGGTGGGCGTCCCGGCGAAATCGGCCTGGCTCAGCTGCACCAGGGGATTATCGAAGCCGGCGCTGACGAAGGCGGCCGAGACCTGGTCCGAGCTGACGCTGCCGGGAGCCTTGCCCGTGAAGCGGACCTCCCAGAGAGAGCCGCCGCTGAAGTCGATGCTAGGGCGCAGGCCCAGGCGGAGCTGGCCCGTGGTGATCAGCGGGTGGAGCAGCAGGAAGTACAGCCCGGGCAGGATCAGAATCAGCGATAAGGCAAACCACCAGTAGCGGCGGCTGACGAGTTTCTCAAGCATGCTATGCTCCCGATCCTTACGCCGCCTCGGGGGCGCTCTCGGCGGCCCTGGGGGCGCGGCGGTCGATGCCAAAGAGCCAGGCCCGCTCCTCGCTGAAGAGGGGCGCGGCCAGGCGGAGGAAGGTGCGTGTGACCACCACGGCGGTGAAGAGGCTGACCAGAATGCCCAGGCCGAGGGTCAGGGCGAAGCCCTGAATAATGCTGACCCCGAAGCTGTTGCCGAAGAGGAAGAGCACCACGCTAGTGATCAGGGTCGAGACGCTCGAGTCACGGATGGCGGGCCACGACTCTTGGAAGCCGAGCTCGAGGGCGGTGCGGATATCGCGCCCGCGGCGGTACTCCTCGCGCAGGCGGGCAAAGATCAGCACATTGGCGTCGACGGCAAGGCCGATCGAGAGGATGAAGCCCGCGATGCCGGGCAGGGTCATCGTGATCGGGATGAGCCGATAGATCGAGAAGCTGATCAGGGTGTAGAGGGCCAGGGCCAGGGTGGCGAGGAAGCCGGGGAAGCGGTAGAACAGGATCATGAACAGGGCCACCACGGCCAGGCCGACCATGCCGGCGACGACGCTGGCCTGCACCGACTCCTGGCCGAGGGTCGCGGTGACGCTGCGGCTCGTCTCAATCACCAGGGGCACGGGCAGCGCGCCGTACTTGAGCTGGGTGAGGATATTGTCGCGGTCGGCCTCGCTGTTGACCTCGATCACGCCGGAGCCGTCGGTGAGGGCGGCGTTGATCGTGGGGCAGCTGACGACGCGGTTGTCGAGCACGATGCACATCGGCTTGCCGACGTTGGCGGCGGTGAAGCTGGCCAGGCTCTGGGCCGAATCGCCGGTGAAGGCGAACGACACCGAGGGCCGGCTGCCGGCGACGCCCGACTGCGAGAAGGCGGGCTGCACCTTGCTGGTATCGAGGTCGGCGCCGTCGGTGATGCTCTGGTAGATCGGGCCGAGCTGGTTGATGTCGGTGACCGCCTCGGTCTCGGCGAGGGCGGGGGTGGGGCTGCTGCTGGTGCGCACGACCGTGCCGTCGGGGATGTACTGCCCCTGCGAGTCGATAAACTCGAGGCGGCCCGTGCCGCGGAGCGAATCGACGGCCTGGTCGGGGTTGTCGACGCCGGGCAGCTCGACGATGATCCGGTCGCTTCCGGCGAGCTGCACCACCGTCTCGCCGACGCCAAGGGCGTTGACCCGCCGCTCGATCACGCCGCGGGCGGTCTCGAGCTCGTCGCGGGTGACATCGGGCTCGGTGGCCCGCAGCAAAACCTGGATGCCGCCCTGCAGATCGAGGCCCAGGCGAAAGCGCACATCACGGCCGAGAAAGTTCTGGCTGGGCGCCAGATTGATCCAGAGCGCCAGGCCGGTGACGACGGCGATCAGAATGATAGAGGTGATCTCTCTGCTACGCACGGCGGTGGGTTGCTCCTGTGGTTGTGCCCTAGAATCGCGGCATTATAGACCGGCGGCGACGGCCTGTCAATGGACATGCTCGCCACCGCCGGCTGAGGCCCGTGCCGCGCCGATTGCTGAGCCCCTACTGGCCCGCGGCCCGTAGGGCAGCCTCGATGGCGCCGGGGAGGCCGTTGAGGTCCACCGGCTGGCCGTTGACGTTGAAGGTGGGCGTGCCGGTGATGCCCTTCGCGATCGAGTCCTGGGCGGCGGCGGTGACGGCGGCGCGGTGGGTGCCGGCGCTCATACAGGCGTCGAAGTCGCCGCGGTTGAGGCCGATCTGGCCGGCGTAGCCCGAGAAGACGTTGCTGACGTTGTTCAGAGTCGCCCACTGGCTCTGGTTGGCGAACAGCATGTCGTGCATCTCCCAGAACTTGCTCTGGTCGCCAGCGCAGCGGGCGGCCTCGGCCGAGGGCACGGAGTGCTGGTGGCCGTCGAGGGGGAACTCGTGGTAGATGAACTGGACCTTGCCAGTCTCGATGTAGTCGCGCGTGATGATCGGCCCGAGGTTCTTCTCGTAGTAGGCGCAGGTGGGGCACTGGTAGTCGCCGTACTCGATCACCGTGACCTTCGCGTCGGGGCTGCCCTTGTACCAGAAGCCCTCGGCGGTCTGGCCGACAGGGGCGTTGACGGGCACGATCGAGGGACTCTGGTTGCTCCGCACGAAGTAAGTGATCAAAAAGGCAGCGCCGAGCACCACGATGGCGCCGACGCCCCAGTAGAATGGTACCAGAGGATTGCGCTTCTTGGCCGCCACTTTGCGCCCGCGCTGACTCTGAGCCTGGCTCATCGGGGGTTCTCCTATAGATTTTAGGGTTTCCGCCCAACGGGCCTGGGCGGGCAACGAGAGAACCCAGAGCATAAGGATGCTCCGTAATTCTTCGAGGGGAAAATCACGGGCATTATAGCCCCGCGCGACGGCCGAGTCAAACGATTCGTTTTGCGGTATACTAGCCAGACCTTCGACGGCAGGAGGCACGCAGGCATGGCTGAGCAAAGCGCCAGGCCCGACGCTGAGGCGCTATACATTCTGGCGCTGCGGCTTGCCCCCCTTCTCGCCCCCGAGGAGGCCGCCCGAGCCTGCCTCGAGGCCTGCGCCACTATGGCCAGCGCCGAGGCCGGCATGCTGCTCGCTGATGGCCTGCCGCCCGCCGCCATCGGCATCCCGGCGCCCAGCGCCGAGGCCGCCGGCGTCATCCTGACGGTTCCCGCCGTGCGCGCCGCCACCCAGATGATCGGGGTCAGCGCCCTGCCCGCCGGCGCCGCGCCCATCCCTGGCGCCGCCCTCAGCGCGGGCTGCATCCCCCGAACCAGCGGCAGCCCGGGCGTGCTCATCCTCGGGCGTGCCACCCCTCTCGACCGGGCCGCCCGCCTGACCCTCGCCGCCGCCATGCCGCTCGTGGGCCAGACTCTCGAGCGGTCGCTCCGCCACGACAGCCAGCGCGCCGCCGCCCCGTTCAGCGACGGGATCATCAGCCGCCTGGCCCACGATATCCGCAGCCCCCTGGTGTCGGCCCACGCCAGCATCGAGGTCGTCCAGCGCCTGCTCCGCGGCCACGAGGTGCCCGCCCCCGTCTTCGACGCCCTCGGCACCGGCCTGCGCAGCGTCCAGGCCGCCGTCGAGCTGTGCAACGACATGCTCGAGGTCAGCCGCATCCAGCACGGCCTCGTGATCGTCCCGCGCCCGGTGCCCCTCCTGCGCCTGGTGGGCGAGACCTGCCAGATGCTACGCGCCGTGGCCGAACAGCGGGGCCTCGCCCTCGAGGAGCGCCAACCCGAACCGGCGCCCGTGGCGCTCGGCGACGAGCGCCTGCTGCGTCGTATGCTCACCAATCTGGTCGCCAATGGCCTGCGCTTCGCGCCCCCCGGCGGCTTCGTGCTGGTCGAGGTCCTGCCCGGCGAAGGGCCATCAACAATCCTGCTGCAGGTCAGCGACAATGGCCCCGGCGTCCCCCCCGAAGAGCGCGAGCGTATCTTCACCCCCTTCGCCCAGGGCCCCGGCGAGGCCAGCCGCGGCACCGGCCTGGGCCTCGCCCTCTGCCGCGAGGTCGCCCAGGCCCACGGCGGCAGCATCTGCATCGACGACCGCCCCGACGGCGGCACGCTGTTCTCCGTCGTGCTGCCCGCCGCATCCTAAAAAGGGAGGGTTCAAGGGGGCAATGCACCCCTTGAACCCTCCCTTTTTTACGTCAGGATTACTTCCAGCCGCCGACCACATCAAAGATCGCCCGGTCGTGCATGGGGTTGGGGATGCTGGTCTCGGGCTGGGCCAGCAGGTACTCGGCCATGTCGTTGAAGGGCTGTATGCACAGCTCCTTGTCCGGGCCCTCCATATCGAACAGGGTCTTGCCGGCCAGGCGCGAGCGGCGGATCAGGTCGTGGTAGGGCACCCGGCCGATGATCTTCGTGCCGACGGTCTCGACGAACTGCTCGAGCAGCGGAGTGCCGCCAAAGTCCGGGTCGACGCGGTTGGCGATCAGGCCCGCCATCCTCACCTTGTGGCGGTGGCTCTTCTGCTCAATCGCCAGGCAGAGGCGGTTGGCCGCGAAGATGCTGTCGAAGTCGTTGCAGGCGATGATGATGCCGTAGTCGGCGTAGTTCAGCGGCGCCGAGAAGCCGCCGCAGACCACATCGCCCAGCACATCGAAGACGATCACATCATATTTATGGTAGAGGCCGAACTCCTTGAGCAGCTTCACCGTCTCGCCGACGACGTAGCCGCCGCAGCCGCTGCCGGCGGGCGGGCCGCCCGCCTCGAGGGTGTCCACGCCCGCGAAGCCGGTGCGGATGACATCCTCGCGCGTCACATCCTCG
>JAAXUL010000210.1 GCA_013336035.1 Chloroflexales bacterium | reverse complement strand
CCGCCGCCATGCTCGTCGTCTGCCTCGGCGCCACGCTCGGGCTCTCCACCGCCCGCGCTTCGTTCCGCCTCTCTTATGTCAATGGCGACGTACCCGTCGAGCCTATGGTCTACACGCAGACCTCCCCCGACGTGCTGCGGGTGGTCAGGCGCATCGAGGAGGCCTCGATCAGGCGCGGCCACGGCCTGGCGATGCCCGTGATCTACGATAACGAGACAGTCTGGGGCTGGTACCTGCGCGACTTTACGAGCGCCGAGCGCAACGACGGGAAGCTCGCCGGCCCCCCTGGCCCCGAGGTCATGGCCGTCTTCATGCTCCAGGAGAACCTGGACCAGCACCCCGAGAACCGCGCGCTCCTCGACGGCTTCGTCATCCAGCGCTACCCGCTGCGCTGGTGGTTCCCCGAGGATCAGGTCTACCGGTTTCAGAGCAACTGGCGCGAGGCGCCCCTCGAGCAGGCCCCCCTGCTTGGCCAACTCCTGCGCGCCCCCCTCGACCGCGAGGTCGGCGAGCGCTGGTGGCGCTTCCTGATGTTCCGCGACCCCGGCTACGCCCTCGGCTCCACCGACTTCATCATCGCCGTGCGCCCCGAGCTCGCCAGCCAGGTCGGCATAGGCCTGGGCGGGACGCTGGGCGGCCAGCAAGATCAGTAGCAAGCGCGCAGGACGCTGCGCCCAACGAGCAATGCCAATGGCAGTAGAGACGATAGATCAGCCCACGCGCCCGGCGACCCTCGCCCGCCAGATCGACCTCGTCCGCGTCAACTGGGAGGTCGCGGCCTACGTGGTGATCATCATCGCCAGCGTCGTCGCCCACCTCTGGGCCCTCGAGCGCATGGCCCTCCACCACGACGAGAGCATCCACGCCTGGTCGAGCTGGCGCCTCTACACTGGGGCCGGGGCCTTCAACTGCTGGAGCGGCCTCGACGATGCGGGCAAGCCGAAGGGCGGCGCCACCGCGCCCACCTACTGCTACGACCCTGTCTACCACGGGCCGAGCCTCTACTACCTGACCTCTCTGTCCTACTTCCTCTTCGGCGACGGCGACGCCCAGGCCCGGCTGCCGATGGCGGTCGCGGGCATACTCATGGTCGCCTCGGCCTGGTGGCTGCGGCCCTACGTCGGCAGGGGCGGCGCCCTTGTGGCCGCCGTGCTGCTCGGCTTCACGCCCGCCCTGCTCTACTACACCCGCTTCGCTCGCCACGACGGCCTGATGGTCCTCTGGGAGATGTGGATGTTCGTCGGGGCCCTGCGCTGGATCGACACCGGCCGGGCCCGCTGGCTCTACCTCACGGCCGCCGCGATCGCCCTCGCGATCGCCACCCACGAGCTCTACTACATCCTCTTCTTCATCTTCGGCGTCTTCGTGCTCATGCGTCTGCTCACCGAGAGCCGTCTCGCCCGCTACCTGAACCCGTTCCTCCTCGGCGTGATGGGCCTCTGCCTGGTGCTGATGCTCTGGAACCCCAAGATCCCGATCGGCCAGGGCCTCTACTTCGGCGAGAAGGCCTTCCTGGTGGCCTCGGCCTTCCTGCTGGCCTGGCTCTGCCAGCGCCTCTGGGACCCGACGCCCGTCCTTGTGCCGCGCCTGCGCGAGCTGTGGTTCGAGCGGCGGCAGTCCCTCTGGGTCGCGCTGGCGATCCTCGCCGGCATCTATGTGACCCTCTACTCCTCGTTCTTCGCCTATATGCCTGGGGCCTTCAGCGGCCTCTACGCCGGCCTCGCCTACTGGCTCGGCAGCCAGCAGGAGTACGCCCGCGGCGATCAGCCCTGGTACTACTACCTGATACAGCTGCCGCTCTACGAGCCCCTGGCCGTGGTCGCGGGGATCGGCACCGTGATCGCGATGGTTGTGGCGGTGGCCCTGCGCCTGATCGGCGCCCGCCGCGCCCCTGAGGCCCCCCAGACCGGCGAGACCGTTGAGCTCTCGGCGGAGATGGCGGATCTGATCGAGCCGCTGGACCAGGCCGAGCCGCCGCCCCCGCCGTCAGCCGTCAGCCGTCAGCCCGCGACCTCCAAATACTGGGAGCTGTACCCCCTGCTGGCTGTCTTCTGGTTCTGGTCGGCGCTGATCATCTTCTCGTGGGCCGGCGAGAAAATGCCCTGGCTGGTGGTCCACATGTCGCTCCCCGGCAACCTGCTCGCCGCCTGGATTATCGGGAAGCTCCTGGCCGCCACCCATCGCCCATCGCCCGCTGACGGGGCCATCGGCGACGCGGGCGACTCTGTCAAGCCGCGGCGGGCGGTCGCCGCCCAGCCGCTGATCTGGCTCGTCCCCATCCTCACGCTGCTGACAGGCGTGGCGGTGTCGGTGGCCCTGGGGCGCCTGGGCGTCGGCGGCGACGGGCAGGAGGCCCAGCGCAACCTGCTTCAGGGCATCGTGCCGCTGCTGATCGCGGGCGGCCTGATCTACTGGCTGCTGACCCTGGCCGGGCAGCTTGGCGGGCGCGCGGTGCTCTCGGCCGCCGGCCTGACCTTAGCCGCCGTCCTCGGCGCCAATACGCTGCGGGCGACCTGGATGGCCGTCTACGAGCACCCCGACACGCCGGTCGAGCTGCTGGTCTACACGCAGACGGCCCCCGACGTGCCCCGGATCGTTGGCGATGTGCGCGAGCTGGCTGTGAACCTCACCCGCGGCAGCCGCAGCGCCGAGGATGTGGCCGGCGGCCTGAGCATGCCAATGATCATCGACAGCGGCGACGAGGCGGGCGATGGCTCGCTGGCCTGGCCGCTCCAGTGGTACTTCCGCGACTTCAAGCGTATCGCCTGGACCCGCAAAGACACCTTCCAGAACAACCCGGGCTCGGACACCTTCGAGGTCCAGATGCCCGACGGCTCAACGGCCCTCGCCCCGGTGGTGATGCTCTACAAGCCCCACGTCACCGATAAGGTCCGCGCGGCCCTCAGCGACGCCTACGTGCAGCCCTACGGCGACACAGGCGTGTTCAACTGGTGGTTCCCCGAGGGTGACAAGTGCTCGCCCCAGAGCCCCGGCTACAAGCGCTACTACTACAGCACCTGGACGCCTAGCGAGGAGCTGGCGAAGCCGGCGGACGCGGGCGGCGCGGGCGGCTGCGGGCGCGATATCTCGGCCGAGCTTAACGGGCCCTTCGAGCCGCTGATCTGGCCGTTCAAGCGTGAGCACTGGGACACCCTCGCGAAGTTTGTGCTCTACCGCGATCTGCCCTACCCCCTGGTGCCCGGCGCGCGCGAGATGGAGGTCTGGCTGCGCAAGGATCTGGCGGGCGGCGTCGGCGAGGCCGCGGCCGGCCCGGCCAGCCCCGAGCTGCGCCTGGTCGCCCAGGCCGTCGCCGAGCTGCCGCCGGGCGGCGGCGGCCCCACGGGCGCGGCGACCGACGCCCAGGGCAACCTCTATGTCGCCGACACTGGCAGCCACCAGATCCATATCTACAACAGCCAGGGCGAGCTGCAGCGCAGCCTGGGCGGCTTCGGCAGCGGGCTGGGCCAGCTCTATGAGCCCCGCGGCCTGGCCGTGGACGCCCAGGGCAACCTGTATGTGGCCGACACCTGGAACGCCCGCGTCGTCAAGTACGACCCAGCCGGCAAGCCCGTGGCCACCTGGGGCTCCGGCGACCAGGACCTGGCCGATGGGCGCAGGGCCACGATCACCGACGGCGACCCGGCGCGCAATGCCGCCAGCCCCCTGGGCTTCTTCGGCCCGCGCAGCGTGGCCGTGGACGACCAGGGCAATGTCTATGTGGCCGACACCGGCAACAAGCGCATCGTCGTGACCGATAGCGCGGGCAAGTTCCGCTATCAGTTCGGCTCGGCCGGGGCCGAGCCCGGCCAGTTCAACGAGCCCACGGGCGTGGCCGTGGACGGCCAGGGCAATGTCTATGTGGCCGATATCTGGAACGGGCGGGTGCAGGTCTTCGCGCCCGACGGCAGCGGGCAGGTCGGCGCCGTCCCCATCGTCACCTGGCAGGTGAGCGGCTGGCGCCCCAACACCTACGACGACCCCTCGGTCGCGGCCAGCCCCGACAGCACCGTCTACGTGAGCGTGCCGAGCCGTAGCCAGGTGATGGCCTTCAACCTGCGCGGCGACGCGCTGCTGCGCTGGGGCGGCGCGGGCAGCGACCTGGCCTCGCTCGCTGGCCCGAGCGGCATCGCCGTGGCCCCCGACGGCGCCGTCTGGGTCGTCGACCGGAGCACCAACAGGGCTCTGCGCTTTACCCTGCCCGATGTACAGGCCGCGCCGTAACGACGGCACCACGGTGACGCCATGATCGCGTCGCACCAAACATGGACTATAGCCACCTCAACCACTATGTCCCTCCGGTCGCCGAGGGTGTGAGCGATGCCTGGCAGCGGGCGATGGGGCGCCTTGGCGACTACACGGCCCTGGTAGTGCGCGCCACCAACCTGCGCCCCGAGGCGGCGAGCCTCTTCGGGCAGACCGAGCAGCACCTGCTCGTGCGCATCTCGACCCCGAGCGAGCACCTGATCTTGCGGATCGCCCCCGAGGACGACCTGGCGGCCCACGTCTTCTTCACGCGGACCATGAGCGGCCAGCAACTGCCCTCGCCGCGGATCATCCAGCGCGACCTGTCTCGCACCCTGGTGCCCTTCGCCTATACGCTCGAGGCCTTTGTGCCAGGGGTGAGCGCCGCGGACCTCGAGGCGCCGCATCTGCTGCGGGGCGCCGGGCGCCAGGCGGGCCGGGCCCTCAGGCGCATGCACCGCGTCAGCGCGCCCGGGTCGGGTCGGCCCAACCCGGCGGGCCGCTGGCACCACCAGCGATGGGGCGTGGCCCTACGCCAGATTGGGGCGCAGCTGGCCCCGCCGCCGAGCGACGCCCTGGTCTTTGGCGAGGCCGAGCAGTCCGCGGTGGACGCACTGCTCGCCGACCCGCGGCTCAAGGTCGCGCAGCCAACCCTGATGCACGGCGACTTTGGCCCCGAGGCCGCCCGCTGCACCTCTGGCCTGCACGTTCACCTCGAGGCGATCGTTGAGCCGGGGCGCTGCGTCGGCGGCGATGGGCTCTTCGACCTGGCCTGCGGCATCTGCCCGGCCTACCCGCAGCCGTGGCGCGATGGCCTGCTCGACGGCTACTGCACGGCGGCCCCCCTGAACGAGGCCGAGCGCGAGCGCCTGCCCCTCCTGCGCCTGCTGGCCGCCTACTGGATCGCCTGCCGGCGCTATATGCGCGCCCAGCCCCACGAGGCCGCCCGCGACGAGGCACTGAGATTGCTGGGTGAGGGCGTGAGCGCTCGCTGACGCTCGCTGGGGCGAGGGGGTGAGCGCTCACCGATAGAGAGGATCGGCAATGCTAAATGACCCTGAGATCCTGATCTACCCGGCCATCGACGAGCTGCAGGCCGCGGCCGCCGAGCGCTTTGCCACCCTGTCGGCGGAGATGGTGGCCGCGCAGGGGCGGGCCCTGGTGGCGCTCTCGGGGGGCTCGCTGCCGCCCGGCGTCTTCCGGCGTCTCTGCGACAAGCCCCTGCGCGGGCGCGTGCCCTGGGGCCAGCTGAGCGTGATCTGGGCGGACGAGCGGGTCGTGCCCTTCACCCACCCCGAGAGTAACTACCAGATGGCGAGGACGACCCTGCTCGACCACGTGCCCATCCCGTCCGAGCAGGTCTACCCCGTGGCCACCTACTATGGGCCCACGCGTGCCGCCGAGGTCTACGAGCGGCAGGTCGCGGCCCTGCTCGAGGCCCACGGCGGGCGGCTCGGCATCGCCCTGCTGGGCATGGGCCCCGATGGGCACACGGCCTCGCTCTTCCCCGGCTTCCCCCAGCTCGACGCCCCGCCGGGGGCCCTGGCCCTGGCCGTGACAGGCTCGCCCAAGCCGCCGCCCGAGCGGGTGACCCTTACCGCCCACGCGCTGCGCCGGGCGGACCACGCGATCTTCCTGGTGGCCGGCGCCGATAAGGCCCCGAAGGTGCGCGAGGCCCTCAGGGGCCCCTACGACCCCCGCGCCACCCCCGCGCAGCTCGTGCGCCCGCCCCAGGGCCACGTGACGTGGATGCTCGACGCCGCGGCGGCCTCACAGCTCTAATGGTGGTGCCGCCCCTTGGGGCGGAGCTAATCCGGGAACAGCTCGTCTATCTCCTCCTGGGCCGAGAGGGCGGGGGCGGGCGTGGGGGCGACGGGCGCGGCGCGGCGGGGTGTGCGGCGCTGCACGGCGGCGTAGAGCGCGTCATCGTAGGGGCGGGTGCGCACGACCACGGGCATGGGCACGGCGTGGCCGAGGACCAGGGCCTGCTGCTTGGTGTCGAGCGAGGCGAGGACGGCCTTGAGGCCGGCGCCGCCGCTCACCCCGGTGAAGACGGCGTCGATGTCCTTGTCGTCGTTGAGCAGGGCGGTGATGCGCGTGCCCAGCTGGCTCATCACCTCGGGGTCGATCGACGAGGGCCGCTGGTCGACCACCAGCAGGGTGACGCTGTACTTGCGCAGCTCGCGGGCGATCGTGCCGAAGATCGTCTGGCGGGCCGTCTGCGGGTTGAGGAACTTGTGGGCCTCCTCGATGGTGATCATGAGCGGGCGCGGGCGGTCGGCCTCGTTCTTCGACTGGAGGTAGCGCTCGGTGCGCTCGATCCAGCGGCGGTGGATGCGCCTGGTGACCAGGTTGGCCACCAGCATATAGGCCAGGCTGCCGCCGTTGGCGCCGAAATCGAGCACCACGTGGCGGCCGGCGGCCAGGGCCTCGATCAGGCGGTCGATCGAGGAGAAGTCGGCCTCGTCGCGCACAAAGCTGAGGCGGCGCACCTGGCTGAGCTTGCGCTTGAGGGCGCTGATCGCGCCGGCGTGGGCCCCGCTGCTCTCGGCGAAGGTGGCGACGGCGTCGCTGTCCATCTCGAGCAGGGCCCGCAGCCAGCCCTTCTTGAAGCGGTCGACCAGCAGGTAGGCCGACTCGGTGGCGGTGCTGCTCAGGTTGAGCTCCTCGCCGAGCAGGGTGATGTCCTCGACCTCGATCTGGTCGAGGCCGATCACGATCTCCCCATCGACCTGGGTGCGACGGCCGGCCTGGGGGTCGATGGTGTAGACCAGCACATCGCTGCCGAAGAGCTGCCGCAGGCCCTTGACGAAGCCGCCGCCCTCCGAGCGGGTCTCCCAGCCGTACTCGCTGTGCATATCGAAGATCAGGTTGCTGGCGATGTCGGCGTGGATGGCGCCGCAGAGCAGCAGGCGGGTGAGAAAGCTCTTGCCGGTGCCGCTCTTGCCGAAGATGCCGTTCGAGCGCTCGACCAGGCGGGCCAGGTTCAGGCAGACGGGCACGTCCATGTCGAGGGGGCGCCCGATCTCGAACAGGCTGCCGCCCTCGCGCCCGAAGACGCGCGTGAAGTCCTCCTCGCGGGCCTCGAAGACCGGCGAGAAGTGGCGCGGGATGGTCTTCACCGGCAGCAGGGTCTCCTCCTGGTCGCTGGGGAGCATCAGGCGGGGCATGAGGGCCAGGGTGCCGTAGGTCGAGGTGCCGGCCAGGACGGCGTGGATGAAGGCGTCGCCGTTGGGCGGGTCGGTCAGGATCTTCTGGTTGGTCGCCTCGAGGACGACATCGGTGATCATCGAGAAGAACTCGTGCTTCTCGCCCTGGATGACCACAAACTTGCCGACGCGCATGTCCTCGACGCTCTCGCGGGCCTCGAGGCGGGCTGTCAGGCCCTCGACGAGGGAGCCGCTGGTGATCACGCCGAGGCGGTTGCGGGTGTGCGGCATTGGTCTCTCCTCTGCTGGCTGCTCCTAGCACAAATATACCACAGCCGGGTATGTTCTGTGCAGTCGCTCTGTCTCGGCCGCAAATTGGGTGGGCAGCGCGTTAGTGCGTTCTCCGCCGCGTCGTGAGACAGCTGGGGATTCTGCGCTATACTGAGCATGGAATCGCCAGGAGCAGAGGCGGCGCGGCTATGAGCATCCCCCGCTACGACGGCTATATCTTCGACCTCGACGGCACGATCTATCTGGGCGACGAGCTGCTGCCCGGGGCGGCCGAGCTGCTCGCCGCGCTGCGGGGCGAGGGGCGCCGGGTGGCCTTCCTCTCGAACAACCCGACCAAGACGCGCGAGCAGTATGTGGCCAGGCTGCGCGCTATGGGCCTCCAGGCCGACCTGTCCGAGGTGGTCAACTCGTCGCACGTGATGGTGCAGTGGCTGCTCGAGCACGCGCCAGGGGCGACGCTCTTCGTCTGCGGCGAGGCGCCCCTGATCGGCGAGCTGACGGCGGCGGGCTTCCCGCTGAGCGAGCGGGCCGGCGAGATCGCGATCGTGGTGGCCTCGTTTGACCGTACCTTCGCCTACCATAAGCTGCAGGTAGCCTTCGACGCGATCCGGGCGGGGGCGCGGCTGGTGGCCACCAACCCCGACCGCTTCTGCCCGGTGCCGGGCGGGGGCGAGCCCGACGCCGCGGCGATTATCGCCGCCATCGAGGCCTGCACCAATACGCGCTGCGAGGTGAATGTCGGCAAGCCATCGCCGATCATGGCCCGCACGGTCAGCGCTTTGCTCCAGCTACCCCCCGAGCGCTGCCTGATGGTGGGCGACCGCCTGATGACTGACATCGCGATGGGCGCGGGCGCCGGCATGGCGACCTTGCTCGTGCTGACTGGCGACAGCAGCCGAGCCGACCTGCCGGGCGCGCCGGCCCAGCCAACCTACATTGCCCAGACGCTGCGCGATGTACTGTAGGCTGTCGCAAAATGCTCTTGACGCCTCGGGTTGTACGGTCTACACTACCATACAACATGGATCAGCATGAGGAGGGATCATGACCCCCGCGCGCTCGACAGCCCAGCCCAACCAGCAGCCCCTCCGCGTGGCTCTCACCGGCGATGGCTCGATTGAGGTCGTCTGGCCTATGGCCCTCCGCGCGCTCCTGCTGCTGACCGACGCGGCCCACCCCGGCGACCCGACGCTTGCCCGTCTCTCCGATGACGACCTGGTGCTGCTCCGCGCCTCGCTTGCCCGCCTTGCCGGCGGCGAGCCCACCAGCGCGGCGTAGCCGGCTCTCTCCCTCCATCAGGCGCAGAGGTCGTCACGCGCTCTTTGCTCACGCAACGGTACCGGCCGTCGCCCGCCGATCAGAGCGATCGACAGGCGGCGGCCGTCGTGTTGCGCCAGAGCTCAAGGGCGCTCGCCGCATCTGCGGCGAGGCCTTACGCCTCGGGGCGGGCCAGGAAGGTGAAGGTGATTTTGACGTCGTCCTCGGCGCGCAGCATGCCGGCGATGTCGGGGGGGGTGAAGCCGAAGTCGCTCATCTTGATCTGGGCGCTGGCGACGCCGCTCATCTCTTCGTCGACCACCTTGCCGGTGACGGTGAAGGTCACGGGCTTGGTCACGTCGCGCACGGTCAGGTCGCCCGTGATCGTCAGGGTCAGCTCCTGGCCGTCGCTGTAGGTCTCGGGCAGGCCCTCGATCTGCGTTGGCACAAAGGTCGCGATGGGGAAGCGCGCCGACTCGAGCCAGCGGTCGCGGATGGCGTTGTCGCGGCGCGCGCTGTCGGACGCGAAGGTGCTGATGTCGATCTGGATCGGGCTCACCTCGCTGTTGCGCGGGCTGGCCCGGTCGAGGCTCACCGCGCCGCTGATCTCCTGGGTGTTGCCCACAGCGACGGCGAAGCGGTTGTTCTGGTTAAGGAAGGTCTCGCCTACCTCGTAGGTGACCTGGGACTCTGCGGGCACGATGCGGAAGACGGCCACGGTGTCGGATGTGGTGGCGGCGGCAGGGGCCTCGGTGGCGGCGGCGGGTGCCTCGGTGGCGGCGGCGGGGGCCAAGGTTGGCGCGGCGGGTGCCTCGGTGGCGGCGGGGGCCAAGGTTGGCGCGGCGGCGGGGGCCCCACCGCAGCCAGCCAGCAGGCCGGCGAGCAGCGCAGCGGCGAAGAATCTGTAGCGCATGAGGTCTCCTCCCAATATGAGCGCTGGCACAGCAAGAACGGCAGGGCCAAGCCACTACCGTCCTGGTACCACCCGGCCGGCGCCTTGCCGCCCGGGCCTCCTTTCAGGGTACGCTGGGTCGGCCATGGCGTCAATTAAGAGTTTGCTAAGGGGGGCGAGCTCTGCGCTAGCATAGAGCGCGTCGATTTGCTATACTCCTCACATCCGCCGCGCGCCGCGGCCGTATATTTAAGTGAAGCGTCTGACACCCGCCGCGGCCCGCGCGGGGCGGTTCTGATATGATCACAACCTCTGGTACGGCCACAAGATCGCGCCGCTCAGGCAGGCGCCGCCAGCGCCTCTACTGGACGCTAGGGAACCTGCTGCTGTTCGGAGGGCTGTACCTGCTGCTCTACGTCGGCGGGGTCTACGCCGATGTCGAGTACCAGCGCCTTGCGGCCCGGGGTGACACA